>NZ_JBEOSD010000256.1:0-6663 GCF_040302735.1 Streptomyces sp. NPDC097619
CAACATCGTCGCCCGCCTCACCGGACCCGAACTCCTCGACCGCATCCTCCACCGCCTCCCCGACGGCTACGCCCTCCTCTTCGGCCGCGCCGAACTCCGCCGCCCCCAACATGCCGCCGCCTGACCGACATGCACCTCACCCCGTCCCGACAGGACGCCGCACGGGCCTCGTCCGCCTCCGGGTCCCGCCCCGCAGACGGTTCGGCGGGCGGCCTGCGGTCACGGGTCGGTTCAAGCGCCGAAGCGGATCCGGCAGCAGCGTCATGCTCCTGGGGTACGAGC
Organism: Streptomyces sp. NPDC097619; assembly: GCF_040302735.1. Classification (NCBI taxonomy): domain Bacteria; kingdom Bacillati; phylum Actinomycetota; class Actinomycetes; order Kitasatosporales; family Streptomycetaceae; genus Streptomyces; species Streptomyces sp. NPDC097619. Next base: position 283 of record NZ_JBEOSD010000256.1, read on the forward strand.
ATCCCTGGCCCTTAGGGAGAACCGGGAACCGTCTGCTCCCGGGTCCTGGCCCGCATGGTCGGGCGGGTCCACGGCCGACTGCGCGGTGACCGCGACCAAGCGCCCAAGCCACCGCCGGTATCTCTCCGACCGGCCGGGCTGGTCCGGCGGCATCCGGCCGCCCCGCGGCCCCGACCGTATTCCCTGAGGCGGGTCAGCGCGCCGTGCGGGTCAGCGTCGTCTTTTGAAGGGTCCGTTCTCATGGAGGGCGGGTCGGCTCGGACGGGTCAGCTGAGGGTCGGACGGTCGCAGGGGGGAGCGGGTGGAGCCTTGGGATGCGTGGGGTGGATGTGGCGTGCGAGCCATAGGGCGAGGAGGGTGGCGATTGCCGTCCAAGCGGTGAGGATGACGGCGGTGGTCTGCCAGGCGGACATGGGGTGCTCCTCGGTTGGGTGGTGGGTTCTGCAACGAGCCCGTGTGCCCGTGAAGTTGGGGTGCATTCCTGTGGGGTTGTTCATAAGGTCTGAACCTTCAACGATTTGTTAGGTGCACGGCGATGGGGTCGGGTGGAATCAGAGGCCCGTGCGTGCATCCCCCTTGCTTTGACCCGCAGAGGTATTGATAAGTCTGTTGATTCACCGTAAGTGACCTTGGTTTCGGTGGGTGACGATCGCCTGGAATCTTTCATTCCATCGTGGGGTGGCCCGGACGATGAGCACGGCCCGCCGAGTGGCGGGCCTTGCTTCTTCACATGGGGGGTCCATGTTGCTTCCGGGCTTCAGACGACGATCGACGGCGGTCGCCGCGGTGGGGGTCGTCGCGGCGATCACGGCGTGGGGCATCACCCCCGGCGGTGGCCGCGCCGGGTGCGCTGTCGCATTTGGTGGCGTTGACGGATTCGACGCAGCCGGTGCTGACGGCGATGACCGCGACCGGCTCCGGCCAGGTCACCGTCAAATTCTTCGCCGGAACCTACGCGGCGGGAGGTGCCGACGACCTCGTCGACGGGGCCGCGGTCACGGTGACGGCCGGTCAGGTGGCACGGCTGAAGCTGCCCGACCCGCTTCGGGCAGGCACGCAGTTCGACTGGCAGGCACAGGCATGCCAGGGCACTGACTGCACCGCCCTCACCCCGCGCCGGTCCACGCGGGTGAGCCCGATGACCGGCGCGGGCGAGCGGCCGGGCGCCACCCGCCTGAAGTTCGCCGCCGGCGACTGAGTCGGCGCGCAGGTCGACGTGGGCACCGGCAACCTCCTGGTCACCACGGGTGATCTGACCCTGCCGGGAATCAACGGCGACACCGGTCTCGGCGTGGCCTACAACAGCGCCGCCATCGGCACCGAGGCCACGGGCCCGGACGCGGCCGCGGGCCACGGTTGGAAGCTGACCCCGTACGACGTCGCGCTGACGGTGCACGAGGAGGGCTCGGTCACCTACTACGGGCGCGGCGGCGCCACCTGGCTGTTCACCCACTCTGCCTCCGGCCTGACCGCCCCGGCCGGGGCGAAGGCGAAGTTGGTGAAGAACGCCGACGGCACCTACACGCTCACTGCGAATGACGGTTCCGGCAAGCAGGACTTCGACAGCGCGGGCAAGCTGACGAAGATCACCGACCGCAACGGCAACGCCACCACGCTCGCCTACAACGGCACGCTCCCCTCCACGATCGTCTCCACCCGCGGCACCCAGACCCAGAAGACCGCCGTCTACACGGCCGCCTCCGGGCACGTCACCACCCTCTCCCAGACCGGATCGGACGGCAGGAAGCGCACCGTCACCTACACGGTGGACAGCGCCGGCGACCTGGTCTCGGTCAAGGACACCCTCGGCCGCACGACCTCGTTCGGGTACACGGGGCACAAGCTGACGTCGATCACGAACCCGGGCGGGGGAGTGACCCGCTTCGCGCACGGTTCGGTCGGCGTCACCTCCATCACCCAGGAGAACAAGGCCCCCGGATCCCCGGGAGACTCGGTCACCCGCCTCTCCTACGCCGACCCGGCCAAGACGGTGGTGGCCTCGCCCGACACCGACCAGACGCAGCCAGTCACAGCGGTCCCGCACACCACCTACGAACTCACCGACGACAAGTCGGGCCGCGTGAAGAAGGCCACCGACGCCGAAGGCCGAGAGCGCTCCAGGACATACACGGCCAACTTCGACACCGCCACCGCGACAGACGGCGGTGGGGCGGGCGCAGGCACGACCACGAACACGTTCGGCGCGAACACCGGCGAGTCCCTGACGAAGTCCGAGTCACCGACGGGGGCTTCGCTGTCTGCTGCGTACGGGAACACCGCGGCCGGCTCGAAGTACCTGCCCTCGGAGTCCACGGACGCCCAGTCCAACAAGTCCACGTACACCTACAACGGCGCCGGCAACCTCACCGAGGCCACCGACGCCAACGCCTCCACCGCCAAGGTCGACTACAACACCGACGGCACGGTGAAGACCTCCACCGACCCCGGCAACACCACCAGCACCACCTACAACTACGACACCGCCACCCACCAGGCCACCTCCGTGGACCCGGCCGGCGGCTCGCTGAAGACCAAGTCGTACACGTACGACACGTTCGGCCGCCTCGCCACCTCCAAGGACGGCCGTGGCGTCACCCGCACCTTCACCTACGACGACGCCGACCGCATCACCAAGGTCGACTACTCCGACACCACGGCCGACGTCGGCTACACCTACGACCCCTTCGGCCGGGTCGCCACCCGCTCGGATGCCTCCGGGACCACCACCTACGGCTATGACGACCTGGGCAAGATGACGTCCCGTACCGCGACCGCAGGTGGCGGCACCATCGGCTACGGCTACGACAAGAACGGCAACCAGACCTCGCTCACCGACGCGCGTGGCACCACCGCCTACACCTACGACGCGGCAGACAAGCTGACCCAGTTGACGACCAACGCCCCGTCCACGTCGACGAAGATCGGGTTCGTCTACGACGACCGGGGCTGGCGCACCGACACCTACTTCGGCACCAACGACTCGCGCACGATCTTCAAGGCCCGCGTCCACCAGGACTACGACACCGCAGGCCGCATCAGCCGCGTGTGGGCCGACCAGGGCCCGGCGACCTCGCCGACCCGACAGTTCGACACCACGTACTGCCGGGCGACCGGCACCCCGGCCTGCTCCACCCTCAAGGCGGACAGCCGGAGCAAGCTGCAGTGGAGTAAGGACAACCTTTCGGGTAAGACGACCAGCTACAGCTACGACAGCGGCAGCCGGCTGACGAAGGTCGCGACCTCGGGGGGTGGCAAGACGTACACCTACACGTACGACGCCCGCGGCAACCGCAAAACGTCCTCCGACGGCAGCACCACCCAGACCCTCGCCTACGACGCCGCGAACCAGATCACCACCAGCGGTTACGGCTACGACGGCCAGGGCAACCTCACCACCACCCCCGCCCTGTCCGGGGTGACCTATGACGGCGCCGGCCGCATGGCAACCGCGAAGACCGCCAACGGCACCGGCACCTACACCTACGCCGGCACCAACGCCAACGAGCTGGTCCACCAGACCACCGACAAGGGCGAAAGCGTCGACTACGTCCACGGACGCACCGACCAATACGGCATCCCCGTCATCGAACACGTCAAGCTGACCGCCGGCACCGCCTACATCGAACACGACCCCACCACCGGCCAACCCCTCGCACTGCGCACCACCAACGGCTACGAGGCCTACTACGTCATCGACGGCCTCGGCAGCCCCGTGCAGTTCATCAACCAGTCCACCGTCCAGTCCGGCGTCTACGAATACGACCCCTACGGCGCCGCCCAGACCGTCAAGTCCGGTACCGCCGCCACCGAGAACCCCTACCGGTTCGTCGGCGGCACCTACGACCGCACCACCGGCTACCTCAAGTACGGCCAGCGCTGGTACGACCCCACCACCGGCCGCTTCACCAGCCAGGACCCCCTCACCTTCCTCGCCGACCCTGCACAGGGGAACCGCTACGCGTATGCCGGCGCCGACCCCGTCAACAACATCGACCCCACCGGTCGGGCGCTGCTGGACGCCCTGGGCCCCGCTGGCGACCTCATCCAGGCAGGCTCCCATCTGCTGGAGGGCGACACCCAGGCGCTCTGGGGTGACCTTGCAGGATTGGTCGCGGGCACGATCGTCCTCGGGATCTGCGAATCGGTGATGCTCGGTGGGGCTCCGCTCACGGCCGGCACCTCGGCTCTCTACGGCCAAGCCGTTTGCTATGCCGGTTCCTGGGGTGCGAGTAATTTCGCATCGAACGCAATCGGGGGCTGACGGATCTGATTCGATGTCCCAAAAAGGTAGGAGAAAGAAATGAGTCGCCTCGGTTGGACGCTTGAACAGAGAGCCGGCGTCAAGTGGTTCTTTATGCTCGGCAGCATCGCTGCGGTCTTCGGTCTCATACTGGGAATCGCTCTCGTGGCCATGGGCAATACGGGAGGATGGGCTCTCGTTGCCATTGCGGTGGTGACCTGGTCTGCTGGTTACGTGACCCTGAAGAACATTCGCAAGTCCCAGCCCTAGGCTTCTGCAGGATCGCGCTGTTCGCTCAAAGGACGCTCAGATCCGGATAACGATCCGGTCGCCGCGCCAGGGCCTTTCGGCCTGGTCACCGCCGAATGACCGATATGCCGGTGATGTGCACCACAGTCGGGGCCGGGGCACCGTGGTACACCTTCACGACCGCCTGCCGGACACCACCCCTGTCCGCGCAGGGGCGCCGAGCCGGCCACCGCCGGCGGGCAACTCCATCGGTATTCCGGGGGATCGGAAATCCCGTCCGCGGCCCGTCAGTCGGGCGCGGTGCGGTTTGGAGCGGAAAGGCGCACCACACATGACCTCGACGCAGGTCGGCAAGAACACCGGCGAGAACGACGGCGCCGCCGAGGGCGGCACGCCCGAGGAGGGCTACGAGCGCGGACTCGGCAGCCGCCAGGTCCAGATGATCGCCATCGGCGGCGCCATCGGCGTCGGCCTCTTCCTGGGCGCGGGCGCGAACATCGCGAAGGCCGGGCCCAGCCTCATCCTGATGTACGCCCTGGCGGGCGTGATCGTCTTCTTCATCATGCGCGCCCTGGGCGAGCTGCTGCTGTACCGGCCGGTGTCCGGCTCCTTCGCGGAGTACGCCCGCGAGTTCCTGGGCCCGTTCTTCGGGTTCGCGACGGGGTGGACGTACTGGCTGATGTGGGTGGTCACCGGCATGGCCGAGCTGACCGCCGCGGCGATCTACGTGCACTACTGGTTCCCGGACATACCGCAGTGGGTGACCGCGCTGGTCTTCCTCGTGGTGCTGTACGTGGCGAACCTGATCTCGGTGAAGATCTTCGGTGAGATCGAGTTCTGGTTCTCGATGGTCAAGGTCACGGCCCTGGTCGGCATGATCGTGATCGGTCTGGGCGTGGTGACCTTCGGGTTCAGCCAGGCCGGTGACACGGCGGCGGTCTCGAACCTGTGGGCCTTCGACGGCATCTTCCCGAAGGGCGTGGGCTCCAGCCTGATGACCCTGCAGGGCGTGATGTTCGCGTACCTGGCCGTCGAGCTGGTCGGCGTCACGGCCGGCGAGTCGGAGAACCCGGAGAAGACCCTTCCGAAGGCGATCAACACCCTGCCGTGGCGGATCATCGTCTTCTACGTGGGTGCGCTGAGCGTGATCCTTATGGTCGTGAAGTGGACGGAGTTCCAGCCCGGGGTCAGCCCCTTCGTGGCGGCCTTCGCCAAGATCGGCATCCCGGCGGGCGCGGCGATCGTCAACTTCGTGGTGCTCACGGCGGCCCTGTCCTCCTGCAACTCCGGCATGTACTCCACGGGCCGGATGCTCCGCGACCTCGCGGCGAACTCCGAGGCCCCGAAGATCCTGGGCAAGCTGAGCTCCGCGAAGACCCCGGCCTTCGGCGTGACCCTGTCCGCGGCCCTGATGGGCATCGGTGTCGTCCTGAACTACGTGGTCCCGGAGAAGGCGTTCGGGTACGTGATGTCGGTGGCGACCACGGCGGGCATCTGGACCTGGCTGATGATCCTGGTCAGCCACATCCGCTACCGGCGCGAGGTGGACGCGGGCCGGCTGCCGGCCTCCTCCTTCCCGGCGCCCGGCGGCACGGTGTGCAGCTGGATCGCGGTGGCCTTCCTGCTGATGGTGACGGTGCTGATCGCGATCGACCCGGACAGCCGGATCTCCCTGTACGTGGGTGCCTTCTGGGCCCTGTGCCTGGGCGTGGGCTGGCTGGTGCTGAAGTCGCGCAACCCGCGGATCGCCGAGCGTTCGGCGGCCGCGGTGACGGCGCGGGAGACCGCGGGCCGCTCCTGACGGCTCGTGCCGGGGCCGTCCCCCCGGCGTAGGCGTCCAGGGGGTGGACGGGGAGCTGGCACAGGGCGCCGTCCAGGGCGGCAAGGCTCTG
>NZ_JBEOSD010000257.1:0-6608 GCF_040302735.1 Streptomyces sp. NPDC097619
GCCGCCACCGGGGGCCACCGGGGCACCGCCCTGGGCGCCACCGGGCAGCGGGGCCATGGCGTGCCCCTCGGGGCCCGGTACGTACGCCATCGCGGGACCGCCCGCGCTGAAGGCGGCCGCCGCGGCCGCGCCGGCGCCGCGCTCCAGCCGGTCCAGGCGGGCCTGTACCGACCGCTCGTCGTCGAAGGCCGCGGGCAGCAGCACCCGGGCGCAGATCAGCTCCAGCTGGAGCCGCGGCGAGGTGGCCCCGCGCATCTCGGTCAGGCCGGCGTTGACCAGGTCCGCGGCGCGCGAGAGCTCCGCCGCCCCGAACACCGACGCCTGCGCCTGCATCCGCTCGACCACGTCCGTCGGGGCGTCGATGAGCCCTTTCTCCCCGGCGTCCGGCACGGCCGCCAGGATCACCAGGTCGCGCAGGCGCTCCAGCAGGTCGGCGACGAAGCGGCGCGGGTCGTTGCCACCCTCGACGATCCGGTCCACCACCTCGAAGGCCGCCGCGCCGTCCCCGGCGGCGAAGGCGTCCACCACCGAGTCGAGCAGGGAGCCGTCGGTGTAGCCGAGCAGCGAGGTGGCCATGCCGTACGTCACCCCCTCCTCGGTCGCGCCGGCGAGGAGCTGGTCCATCACGGACATGGAGTCGCGCACGGATCCGGCGCCGGCCCGCACCACCAGGGGCAGCACCCCGTCGGCCACGGGGATCTCCTCGCGGCCGCAGACCTCGCCCAGGTAGTCCCGCAGGGTGCCCGGGGGGACCAGCCGGAAGGGGTAGTGGTGGGTGCGCGAGCGGATGGTCCCGATGACCTTCTCCGGCTCGGTGGTCGCGAAGATGAACTTGAGGTGCTCCGGCGGCTCCTCGACCACCTTCAGCAGGGCGTTGAAGCCCGCCGAGGTGACCATGTGCGCCTCGTCGATGATGTAGATCTTGTACCGGCTGGAGGCGGGCCCGAAGAAGGCCTTCTCGCGCAGGTCCCGGGCGTCGTCCACGCCACCGTGCGAGGCGGCGTCGATCTCGATGACGTCGATGGATCCCGGGCCGTTGCGGGCCAGGTCCCGGCAGGACTGGCACTCCCCGCAGGGGGTGGGGGTGGGACCTTGCTCACAGTTGAGGCAGCGGGCGAGGATGCGCGCGCTGGTCGTCTTGCCGCAGCCGCGCGGCCCGCTGAACAGGTACGCGTGATTGACCCGGTTGTTCCGCAGGGCCTGCATCAGCGGGGCAGTGACATGCTCCTGCCCGATGACCTCGGCGAACGACTCGGGGCGATAGCGGCGGTACAGCGCAAGGGACGACACGTCTACGAGCGTATCCGGGCCCGCCGACAACGACCGCCGCGGAACACAAAGCGCCCCCCACGCACCCGCCAGAGCCCACTTACCCTTGCTGCCTTCCGGCCCTGGGGGAGTTGGGTGAGATAGCGCCACGTGAGGGGCTGGCCCCAGCGTAGCGGATGAAGCGCCCCGTGTTCGACCGTCCCCCCACCCCGACCCACCTCGTCTTCCACCCGGACCCCCGCCCGGGACCCCCGCAGGAGGACGGGTTCGCGAGCACCCCCCAACGTCTTGTATTGTTCGTCGCGGAGGATTCGCCTAGTGGCCTAGGGCGCACGCTTGGAAAGCGTGTTGGGGGCAACCCCTCACGAGTTCGAATCTCGTATCCTCCGCCAGTGCCTCACCGGGCACGAAGTCGAAAAGCCCCGCTGCTCGCAGCGGGGCTTTTCGTTTGTCCCGGACCGGTTTCCGTCCCGCGCGCGGGCGGTGGGGGTGGGTCAGGGGGATTCGGCTCGGTCTTCCGGGTGGGGTGGGGGGACGGGGAGGGCCAGCGCGGTGAGCCAGAGGGCTGCGGCCTGGGCCAGGGCCGTCGTGGAGGAGGCCGGGTGCAGGGACCAGGCCCACCACTCGGGGGTGTTGTCCTCGGCCACGCCCAGGAGGAGGGTCGGGCCGAAGACGCCCAGGGGGAGCAGCCAGGCGAGGCCGCTGCCGAAGAGGCGGGCGCTGATCACGGCGAGGCCCAGGTGGCCGGCGGCGTTGCGGGCCGAGGCGGCGAAGACCTCGGTGGACAGGCCGGTGGCCAGGGGAAGGGCCGACAGGGCGATCGCGAAGAGGGTCAGCAGCAGGACCTGGGCGCGCCGGTAGAGCCCGAAGGGGCGGGCCGAGGTCCGTTCGAGGTCCGCCATGGGTGAGTGCAGGGTGGTGCCGAGGACGACGGCGTACGCGACGGGGGCGACCGCGGCCACGGGCACGGCGTAGTCGACGAGGTGGCGGAAGTCGGGGAGTTCCACCTGGCCCCGGGTGAAGAGGGCCGTGGCCGCCGCGACCGCGGTCGTGAGGAGGGCCGCCCGGGGCAGGCCGCGGCTGCGGGCGAGCGCGAGGGCGGGGTTCACCGGGGCGGCGGGGGGACGGGGCGGCAGGCGCCGATCTCGCGGGCCGCGGCCGAGAGCCACTGGTCGCGGGCGGCGGCCGGAGCCTTGAGGACGCCTTCGAGGGCGGCGGCGAACTGTTCCCCGTAGTAGGGGCCAGGGAAGTCGGCCCGGGCCAGGAGCACGGCCTGAAGGAGGAAGGTGTCGGGGTAGCCGCCGGTCACCTTCAGCAGGTGCGGGGAGCAGCCGCTGGGGGGCTGGGGCAGGGCGGCGTCCAACATGGCGCCGGTCATGGTGCGGGTGTCGACCACGGGCCGGTAGACGGGGAGTTCCGCCGTTCCGGGGCCGTCGAGCCGCAGTCCGGTCTGGCGGAATTCGCGGTGGAAGCCGTCGAGGGAGCCCAGCGCCCGGTCCACTGTGGTGACCGCGGCGCGCGCGGCGGGCAGCAGGTGACGGTCGGCGGGCCACAGGCAGGCTTCGGTGCGTCCACTGGTGGCGCACACGGGTGCGGCGGGTTGCGGGGTGCGGACGGCCCAGAACGGGTCGGGCTCGGGGGCCCGGAAGGTCAGCAGGGCGCCGCCCGCCACCAGGGCGACGGCGGCCGGGACGGCCAGGGCGGGGCCGGGGCGGAGCACGGCGCGGCGTACGAGGGCGGGCAGGGCGAGGAGGACCAGGGCGGCCGCCGCGCACCAGGCGGTGGCGGTGAGGAGCCGGGCGGTGTTCGGGAGGAAGGCGGCGTCCCAGTGCTCGTCGATGGCGGGGAACAGGGCTGCCACGGGCGAGGCGGGGACGAAGGCGAAGACGACGAACGCGAGGTACCAGAGGACGCCCATGGCGGGGGCGGTGATCCGGGACGGCAGCAGGCTGCCCGCGGCGACGCCGGCGGCGATCTGGAGGCCGGTCATGGCCGCGGCGAGCAGCAGCGGGGTCCAGACCGGGGCGGTGACCTCGCTGACCTCCGCGGTGCGGGCGAAGGCGACGGCGGTGAGCAGGGCGTACACGGCGAGGGCGCAGAGCCAGGCCGCGCCGGCGAGGAGGAGGGTGCGGGGCCAGCCGCCGCGGGGGGTGGTGTCGGCCCAGGCGTGCGCGCGGGTGCGGCCGTCCCGGCCGGCGGTCCACGCGGCGGCGGCGCTCATCAGGGAGCCCATCACGATCACGCCGAAGACCTGGACCTCGACGCTGGTCTGGGTCCACCAGCCGATCCAGTCACTGGTCGCGGGGTCGGCGGAGGCGAGGGACCAGACGCCGATGACGGCGCACAGGGCGGCCACCTTGCCCGCTTCGCCGCGCCGGATCTCGTGCAGCAGGACGCGGATCACGCGGGGACCCCGTTTCCTTCGGCCTGTTCGGCGACCACGGCCAGGTACCCGGCTTCGACGGCCGGGCCGTCGAGGGCGGCGCCGTCGTGGTCGGCGGCCCGCGCGCAGAGGTCGGCGGCGCTGCCGGTGAACCGCATCCGGCCTTCGAGGAGGACGTGCACCCGGTCGCAGACGTGGGCCACGTCCTCGGCGAGGTGGGTGCTCATCACGACGGCGGAGCGTTCGCCGAGGTCGCGGATGAGGGCGCGGAAGCCGACCCGCTGGGCGGGGTCGAGTCCGACGGTGGGCTCGTCGAGGAGGACCAGCGCGGGTCGGTTGACGACGGCTTGGGCGATGCCTGCGCGGCGGAGCATGCCGCCGGAGAGGGCGCCCATCCGGCGGTCCGCGTACTTCTCCAGCTCGACCAGGCGCAGGGCCTCCGTGACGCGGGCGCGCCGCTCGCCGGCGGGGACCTTGCGGAGCCAGGCGGCGTACTCGACGAACTCGCGGACGGTGAAGCGCGGGTAGTAGCCGAAGGACTGGGGCAGCACGCCGATGCGCTCGCGCACCCGGCGGGTACCGGAGCGGCCGCGCACGGGCTCCCCGAGCAGGGAGACCGTCCCCTCGTGCGGCTGCCGGGCGGTGCTCAGCAGGGAGAGCAGGGTGGTCTTGCCGGCGCCGTTGGGGCCGAGCAGGGCGGTGGTACCGGTGTGGAACTCCGCGCGCACGCCGTCGAGGGCGACCAGGGTCTTGTAGCGGACCGTGGCTCCGTCGACGACCGCGACCGGCCCGGGGCCGGTCGCGGTCATGTCACTGTCGACTGACACTGTTTCCCGACTGGTTCTCAGTTCTCGGCGGCCACGTAGCCGTAGGCACGGCTGCCGGGGACACCGGCCCAGGTGGCCTTGGTGTAGTACTTGCCGCCGGTGGTGGTGCCACCGTACGAGCCGCATCCGTAGCCCGAGGAGTAGTTCCGCGAGGTGGAGGCGATCTGCGGGTCCGGCAGGAACGACTTGTCCTGGTAAACGTATCCGCTGAAGGTCTTCAGGTCGGAGGTCGGGACGTCACCGCAGGCGCGGGCGTGGCCGGAACCGGGCCCGTTCCAACGGTCGCCGTCCTCCGCGGACCCGGAGGTCGCGATCGAAAACGGAAGGCGGCTGTTCGTGATCTCACCGGCGGCTGCGACGCCGACCGGAAGCGCCAGGACGGTGGCCAGACCGACAGCGGTCATGCGCTTGCGCGAACGCGTCGAGAGTATGGAGTACTTCGAGAACATCGAGCGATTCCCCCTCGTGTCTGAACTTTGCAAACGTGAGCGGAGTGACCGTAACTCCGGCACCGGGGGCCCCGGAGTGACCGTGATCACAGCGCGGGGCAGATGGCCGGAACCCGTCGCCCGGGAGGCGTCCGACCAGGGAGGGATCCGACGCGTCCGCGTCGAATGACGCAAAGGGAGCGGATTCCGCCCGGTAAACCCGGTTGCGTCGGGGCGGGAGGACGCTCCGGGGCCCGGAAGGAGGGACGGCCCGTCAGGGGGTCGACAGCGCGCGCCCACACGGATCGTGACGGTGCGTCACCCGGTTGGGGGTCGCGCGGGTGCGGTGGGGTGGGCCGGTCGGGGGGTTCTGCGGGGTGAGCGGGCAGGGGACGGTGCCCGGCGGGCAGATCCTTCGGTATGAGCGGGATCCGGTGTGTCCTGGCGAGGTGGGTGGCGGTCTGCTGTGCGCTGCTGCTCTGCCTGTCGGCGGCCGGGGCCGGGAGTGCCGCGGCCTCGGCCGCCGGGCCGTCCCGGTCGCTCTCGGGGCCCGCGGAGCCCGGCGGTGAGGGGCGGGAGGGTCACAAGGACCCGGCGTCCTCGGAGCCGGAGCAGCAGCGGGCCGCCGTACGGCACGGCGCGAGTGCCGCCGGACGGCTGCCGCGCGGGGCCGACGGGGCCCGCACGCGTCGGCCCGGTGGGCATCCGGCCGTACCGGCCGGCGGGCTTCCCGGGGTGGTGCGCGGCGGGCACGGACCGGTGCCGGAGTCCCTGCGGGTGCTGCGCTGCGCGGTGATGCGCTGCTGAGAGCGGGTCGAACCGGGCCCGGACGGGCCCGTGCGGCGGCGGGCGCCCGGAGGGCGGCCGCGCTGGGCCGCGCGGGGCAGGCCGGACGGGTCCGGTGCGCCGCGGACGGGCGGCCGAGAGCCGTCCGGGCCGCTTCCCCGTTCACCCCCCACGCACCGAAGGACTTCGTCATGCCCCTTGACGCTTACGCCGCCCTGAACGCCATGCTGCGCGCCGAGGCCGCCCGGATCACGCCCCGGGCCGCCCAGGGCCGCGCCTCGAAGGACACGGCCGCCACGACCACCTCGGCGAAGACGCCCGAACAGGTCACCGAGAACGCCGCCGAGAGGGCCGGCGAGCAGGCCGAGAAGAAGACCGAGAAGGCCGTGGTCCCGGCCGCCGGTGCGGTGCCGGCCCCGGAGCGAGCGCCCCTGCCGGTGCCCGTGCCCACGCTGGACGGGCCGTCGGTGGACCGGCGGCGCTAGGTCGGACCGGCGGCGCCGGGTCGGATCGGCGGCGCCGGGTCGGATCGGGCGGGCGTCCGGCGGACCGGGGAGGGCGGCAGCGGACCGGGGAGGGTTCGGGGTGCCGCGCGGTGTCCGTCGGGTGCGGTCCCGGGGCGGGATGGGGGAGAGCCGGTTCCCGGGCCCTCGGCAACGGAGAGTGGTCACGTGAGGTTCGACCACGGGGCCCGGGAACCGGCTCCTTGACCAGTGTGCGGGGGGCCGGGGGCCGGGAGGGGCGGTCTTTGGTCCGTTTCCGACCGGTCGAAAGGGCCGAATCCGCGCCCGACCGGACCCGGCCGGCCCTGACCGCACCCGGTCCCGGGCACCCGCCCGCCGGCCCCACCGCCCGGCGGGACCGCCGTACGCGCCCCCGTCCCCCCCCCGCCCCCCCCCCCCCCCCCCCCCCCCC
>NZ_JBEOSD010000258.1:0-6567 GCF_040302735.1 Streptomyces sp. NPDC097619
CCGTGACCAGCATCTCCGTGGCCCGAAGAACACTCCGCCGACAGGTCCCTAACCAGCGATGACCGCAGTTCTCAATCAGTGGTCGGAGCGTCCCGAAGGACCGGGCGGCCATTCCTTCGGAGCCACAAGCGGCAGACCACCATCAGCCACACCCGGTCCTCCCGGACCGCCTACATTCTTAGGGAGACACCATGACCGGCACCCAGCCCACCGACCGCGACCGCTCCGCCTCCCCCGCACCGGCCTCCGCACCCGCTCCCGCTGCCGCGGGCCTGCCGCTGCCCGGCCCGCGTCCGCTGCCACTCGTCGGCAACCTGCCCGAGCTGCTGACCGCGCCCGACGGCAGCAGCACCGAGTTCCTCGACTCCTTCCACCGCGAGTACGGCGGGATCTTCGCCCTCACCGTCAACGGCGAACGCCAGATCTTCGTCTCCGCCCACGAACTGGTCACCGAGATGTGCTCCGACCCCCGGTGGAGCAAGTCCGTGCACGCCGCCCTCGAAGAGGTCCGCGACTTCGCCGGCGACGGGCTGTTCACCGCCTACGGGGACGAGCCGAACTGGGCCGTCGCCCACCGCCTCCTGATGCCCGCCTTCGGACCGGGCGCCATGCGCGACTACTTCCCCGCCATGCTCGACATCGCGGAGCAGATGCTGACCCGCTGGGAGCGGTTCGGGCCCGGGGCCCGGATCGACGTGGCCGACGACATGACCCGGCTCACCCTCGACACCATCGCCCTGTGCGCCTTCGGGGTCCGCCTCAACTCCTTCTACTCCGAGGAGATGCACCCCTTCGTCGGCGCCATGGTCCGCGCCCTCACCGAGGCCGGGGCGCGCAGCGAACGCCTGCCGGGCCTCCAACCCTTCCTGCTGCTCACCAACAGCCGCTACCGCGAGGACCTCGACACCATGCGGCGCATCACCGGCGAGATCGTCGCCGCCCGCCGGGCCCTGCCCGCCGAGGAGCGCCCCGACGACCTGCTGGAGCGGATGCTGACGGCGGTGGACCCGGTCACGGGGGCCGGACTCCCCGAGGAGAACGTCCGCTACCAGCTGGCGACCTTCCTGATCGCAGGACACGAGACAACCTCGGGGCTCCTGTCCTTCGCGGTGCACGCCCTGCTGACCCGCCCCGAGGTGCTGCGCCGGGCCCGCGCGGTCGTGGACGAGGTCCTGGGCGACCGCACCCCGCGCTTCGAGGACCTGGCCGGCCTCGGCTACCTCGGGCAGGTGCTGCGCGAGACCCTGCGGCTGCACCCCACGGCTCCGGCCTTCGCCCTCAGCCCCGACGAGGACACCACCCTCGGCGGGTACGCCGTCGCGGCGGGCGAGTCGGTGCTCGTCAACCTCCCGGCCCTGCACCGCGACCCTCAGGTGTGGCGGGACCCCGAGGTCTTCGACCCTGACCGCTTCGCCCCGGAGCGGATGGCCGAGGTCCCCTCCTACGCCTGGATGCCCTTCGGGCACGGGGCCCGGGCCTGCATCGGGCGCCCCTTCGCCCTCCAGGAGGCGGTCCTGGTGCTGGCGATGGTCCTCCAGCGCTTCGACCTGGAACTCGACGACCCCGACTACGAGCTGACGGTGCACGAGACGCTCACCGTGAAGCCCGCCGGGCTGGCGGTCCGGGCCCGGCCCCGCCCCCGCACGACGCCGTCCCCGGCCGCCCCGGAGGCCGGGGAGGCGTCCGCACCGGCGGGGGCCACGGCCGCGCGGGCCGCCGTGCCGGGCCACGGCACCCCGCTGCTCGTCCTGTACGGATCGAACGGCGGCAGTGGCGAGGGCCTGGCCCGCACGATCGCCGGCGACGGGACGGCCCGCGGCTGGCGGACCACCACCGCCCCGCTGGACGCGTACGCGGGACGACTGCCCACGGAGGGCGCCGTCGTGGTCGTCACCTCCACCTACAACGGCTCCCCGCCGGACAACGCGGGCCGGTTCGTGTCCTGGCTGACGGAGGATGCCCCGGACCTGACGGGCGTGGACTACCTGGTCCTGGGCTGCGGCAGCACCGACTGGGCCGCCACCTACCAGCGGGTGCCCACCCTCGTCGACGGGGCGCTGGCCGCCGCCGGCGGGCGCAGGATCCGCGAGCGCGGCGCCACGGACGCCCGCACCGACTTCCACGGGGACTGGCAGCGCTGGTACGCGCCCCTGTGGCCGCTGCTCGCCGAGACCTACGGCATCACGGAGACCGAGACGACCGGACCCCGCTTCCGGGTCGTCGAGGCCACCACCGGGGAGGGCGAGGAGACCACCGGCACGGCGGTGGTACTGGAGAACCGGGAGCTGGTCCGACACTCCGGGGCCGGTTCCAAGCGCCATCTGGAGCTGCGCCTGCCCGCGGGCACCGGGTACCGCACCGGCGACTACCTGTCCGTGCTCCCGCAGAACCACCCGGAGCTCGTGACCCGGCTCCTGGACCGGCTCGGGCTGGCGGCCGGGCAGGTGTACACGGTCGAGTCCCACGCCCCGGCGGGCCGTTTGCCGCTCGGCCGTCCGCTCCGCCTGGACGACCTCCTCACGCGGTACGTGGACCTGTCGGCCCCGGCCTCGGCCGTCGCGGTGGCCCGGCTGGCCGAGCTGACGCCCTGCCCGCCCGAGCGCGCCGAGCTCGAACGCCTCGCGGGCGAGGGGCACGCCGAGGAGGTACTGGCGCCGCGTCTCGGCGTACTGGACCTGCTGGAGCGCTTCGCCTCCTGCCGGGCGGACCTGCCGCTCCTGCTGGAACTGCTGCCGGCGCCCCGGCCCCGCGCCTACTCGATCAGCTCGGCCGCCGAGGAGCAGGACACGGCGGCGCTGACGGTGTCCGTGCTCGAAGGCCCGGCCCGGTCCGGCCGGGGGGTGTTCCGGGGCGCCGCCTCGGACCTGCTGCGGCGGACCGCGCCCGGGGACCGGCTGACCGTCACGGTCACCTCCCCCGCCGAGTCCTTCCGGCCCCCGACGGACCCCGCCGTCCCGGCCGTCATGATCGCCTCCGGGTCGGGCATCGCGCCCTTCCGCGGCTTCGTCCGGGCCCGGATGGCGGCGGTCGCGGCGGGCCGGGCCACGGGCCCCACGGTGCTGTTCTTCGGGTGCCGGCACCCCGAGTGGGACGACCTGTACGCCGAGGAGTTCGCGGCGCACGTCGCGGCGGGACGGCTGGAGGTCCACCGGGCCTACTCGCGGCTCCCCGGTGCGGAGGCCCGCTACGTGCAGGACCGGCTGTGGGAGCGGCGCGGGCGGGTCCGGGAGCTGCTGGACGAGGGCGCGCACGTCTACGTGTGCGGGGACGCCGGGGGCATGGGGCCGGCCGTCGAGGAGGTCCTCGGACGGATCGGGGCCGGGGCGACGGCCGGGGGCCGTGCCGGGGCCATGACCGACGCCGGGGACGGCGTCGGGTCGGGTGCCGAGTGGCTGGCGGGGATGCGGGCCGCCGGGCGCTACGCGACCGACGTGTTCTGAGCCCCGGCGACTTCCGAGCGCCGTCGACGCCCGCACGCGGGGGCGCCTCCCGGGTCCGGTCGGCGGACTCGGGAGGCACCCTGGTGTGCGGGCGTCGCGGCGGGGCGGGCCGCTCGGCCCGCCCCACCGATAATGGCCGGGAGACCAGAGGGACCAGAGCAGTCAGAGCAGTCAGAGAGACCGGAGAAGCAGGCGCATGATGTTCACGGTGGGGCAGCGGGTCGAACTGGCGGTGGAACTCGGCCTCGGCCTCCCGGTCACCGTGGCGGGCGGCGCGGATGCCGGTGCGGGGCCGGACGTCGGCGGAGGAGCCGGTGCGGACGCCGCCACCCGCGGCGACCGGTACGGGGGCGGGCGCGGGGACCGGGTGTTCCCGGGGGCCGTGGTCGGTTCGCTGGGCCTGGCGGCGGGGACACGGGGCACCGTGGAGCGCGTGGACTCCCACGAGCGGCAGCCGGACGGCGCCGTCCGCGAGTACCTGCGCCTCCGCTCGCTCCTCGACGACTTCGGGCCGCAGATGCCGGCCGCGAGCCGGGCCCGGCTCGCGGAGGAGGTCGCGGAGCTGGAGCCCGGGTGGCGGGCCTTCGAAGCGGAACGGCTGCGGGTGACCGTCAGGGTCCGGCTCGACAACGGGTTCCTCGTCGAGGGCACGGATCCGGCGGCCCTCAGGGCGACGGCCGACCCCGAGACGCGCCCCTCCGCAGGGTGAACTCCCCTAGGGGAGATGCGTCTTCGGGATGACGGACCGACCCCCCGGTCGGGGGAGGGCGGATCATCCCGAGAGTTGACGATCCGTCCGATCCCGGGACCTAACGTCGGATCCATGAATCGACGCCACGCCGCCGCGGCCTCCGTCGCGGCCCTCTCCCTGCTCCTTCCCCTCGCCGCCGCGGGAACCGCGGCGGCCGCCCCCGGCGGACCGGCTCCCACCCCCGTCACCACCGGCGCCACCACCCCCGGCGGGCCCGGGGCGGTGGACCGACTGCCGGGCCGGATCGAACTGCCGCGCCCCACGGGCCGGTTCGCCGTGGGGTACGACACCCTGCACCTGGTGGACCGGTCCCGGACCGACCCGTGGGCGGGCACCGGCCCCCGGGAGCTGATGGTGACCCTGCGGTACCCGGCCGAGCGCGGCACGGGCGGCAGGACCGCGCGGTACCTCACGGACGAAGAGGCCCGACTGCTGCTCGCGAGCCGCGATCTGGAACAGGCCATACCGGTGGCGCAGCTGGCCGGGACGGCCTCGTACGGGCGGGAGCGGGCCAGACCGGTCGACGGCCGGTACCCGCTGGTCGTGCTCTCCCCCGGGTTCACCGTGCACCGCGCGACCTTGACCTCCCTCGCGGAGGACATGGCCTCCCGGGGCTACGTGGTGGCCTCCGTGGACCACGCCTACGAGACGGTGGGCACCGCCTTCCCGGGCGGCCGGGTACTGGAGTGCCTGGCCTGCGAGCGGGTGGACGAGGAGGGGCTGCCGGGGCTGCGGAAGGTCAGCGACACCCGCGGCCGGGACGCCTCCTTCCTCCTCGACCGGCTGACGGGGCCCGCTCCCGTCTGGCGGCACTCCCGGCTGATCGACCGCGGCCGGATCGGCGTGGCCGGCCACTCCATCGGCGGGGCGGGGGCGGCCGCCGCGATGGTCGCCGACCGGCGGATCCGGGCGGGCATCGACATGGACGGCACGTTGTTCACCCCGATACCGGAACGCGGCCTGGACGGCCGCCCCTTCCTGTTCCTCGGCGCCGAGGACGCGGTTCCGGGGGCGGAGGGGACCTGGGCGGAGGACTGGCGGCGGCTCGACGGCTGGAAGCGGTGGATCACCTTCACCGGGTCGAACCACTTCACCTTCACCGACGTGCCCTCCATCGGGGACCAGACGGGCGTGCCCGAGCTGAAGTCCCCTCTTCCGGGGGCCCGTTCGGTGGAACTGACCCGCACCTACGCGGCGGCCTTCTTCGACCGGCACCTGAAGGGGCGGCCCGGACGGATCCTCGACGGCCCGACCCCGGGGAACCCGGAGGTGGTCTTCCAGCACCCCTGACCGGGGCCGGGGCGGTGACCGGAACGGGGCCGGTCAGGGGGCCGGCGAGCGGCGTCGGCTCCGGGAACGCCACCAGTCCACCGTGACGGCCACCTGCTCCGCCACGGGAGTGGCCCGGACCTCGAAGGAGGATTCCCACGCGCCGGCGTCGACCACGAAGGGGCGGTCGAACTGGTAGCGGACCTCCCGGAGTTCGCGGAGCATCGGGGAGACCAGGCCGCCCAGGGCCAGTACGGCGGGCGGGATCCGGCGCACCGGGACCGGCGGCGTGCCCGCGGCGGCGGAGAGCAGGGCGGCCGTCTCCCGGACCGAGCGGGGCGGGGCGGTCGGCACGTGCCAGGCGCGGCCCCAGGCCCGTTCCGTGTCGGCCGCTTCCACCAGGGCGCGGGCCGTGTCGGGGAGGTAGGTCCAGCTGTGCGGGGCGTCCGGGTCCCCGAGGGCCGAGACCGGCTTCCCCTTGAGCAGCGGGGGCACGAAGCGGGAGGCGAGGTGACCGCCGTCCGTAACGCCGGGGCCGAAGAAGTCCGAGGCCCGGAGTTCGACGGCCCGGAGGCGGCCCCCCTCGTGCAGTTCCCGGGCCCGCTCCCACACGGCCGCGCGGACCCGGCCTTTGGGGCCGGTCGCGGCGAGCGGCAGCTCCTCGGTGAGGGGGCCGGCCACGGGGCCGTAACCGTAGAGGTTGCCGAGGAGGACCAGGACCGCCCCGGAGTCCTCGGCCGCGGCGCAGAGGGAGGCCGCGAGCGGCGGCCAGTCCCGGGTCCAGCGCGGGTAGGCGGGGGAGGCGCAGGAGTAGAGGGCGCGGGCGCCCCGGGCCGCCCGGGTCAGCGAGGCGCTGTCGGCGGCGTCGAGCGCGAGGTGCTCGATCCCCGGCTCGGGAGGGCGTCCGGTACGGGTCACGACCCGTACCCGGTCCCCGCGTTCGGCCAGCAGCCGTGCGGTGGCCGCTCCGGCGGGCCCGAATCCGATGACGAGTGAAAAGCTCACCGGGGCACCTTAGGCAGTGTCTTCAAAGGGTCCTGATGGGGAATCATGCGTCGCATGGTGCGTCGTCATGAGCTGTCGGATCTTGAGTGGGAAGCGTTGTCC
>NZ_JBEOSD010000259.1:0-6545 GCF_040302735.1 Streptomyces sp. NPDC097619
GGCCCCCGGCGGCCGCCGGGGGCCACAGACGGCACCGGGGGAAGAGGGGGAGTCGGATGGCGGTACCGGAGGAGGGCGCGCACGCGCCCGTACGGGGCGCGGGCCCGCTGGTGCGCGAGCTGGCCCTCGCGGCCGGACTGCTCGGCGCCGTCGCCATGGGACTCGCGGCCTTCGTGCGGGTGGCGCCGGCCGGCGCCCCCGCCGTCGTGACGGCCGGAGTGTTCCTGTCCGCCCTGCTGCTCCTGGGCCTCCTGGCCGGTCGACGGCGCCCGGTCGGGCCCGCCGCCCAGACCTTCGCCCGGTTCCGGCCCCGGCCCCGAGGGGGCGCGTCGGCCGTGGAGCCGACCCTGGAGCTCCCCGACCTCGGGGGCGAGGCGCTGGACCACGCCGCGGTCGACGCCGACGGCTTCGAGCACACCGTGGCGGCCCTGTGCGCCCGGGACGGCTGCACCGCCGTGGAGGTGGTGGGAGGGGCCGGGGACCTGGGCGCGGACGTGCTCGCGACCACGGCCGACGGACGCCGGGTGGTGCTCCAGTGCAAGCACTACGCCGAGGACAACCGGGTCGGATCCCAGGACCTCCAGCGCTTCGGCGGCACCTGCTTCGCGGTGCACGGGGCCGACGTCGCCGTCCTCGTCACGACGAGCTCGTTCACCGCCCCCGCCGCCGAGTACGCGGAGACCTGCGGGATCGTCCTGGTCGACGGCGAGGCGCTGGCCGCCTGGACCGACCAGCACGCGCCCCCGCCCTGGGAGACCCCCGACCGTACCGGCGCGCCCGCCCCGTCGTCACAGCCCGGAGGAGCAGACTCATGACCGACATCGCGACCAGCGGCACCGGGACGGCCACCCGCCGGACCACCGCCGAAACCCGCACCGGATCCCCTTCCGGAAGCACCACCGGAGCCGCCGTCGAAGCCGGGACCGGAGCGGTCGGCTGGGCCACGGCCGAGGAGCGGATCCTGCGGATCCGGCGCCGCCTGGAGCGGCTGATCGGGATCGCCGCCACCGAGGGGAACGCCGTCCGTCCGCTCCGCAACGGCGACGAGATCTTCGCCGCGATGCTGGACGCCGTCGCCGGGGCCCGGCACACCGTGGACATGATGACCTTCGTCTACTGGAAGGGCGACATCGCCCGCCGCTTCGCCGAGGCGCTGGCCGAGCGGGCCCGCGAGGGCGTCCGGGTACGGCTCCTCCTCGACGGCTTCGGCAGCCGTCTCATCGAGGCGGACCTGCTGGACCGGATGGACGAGGCCGGGGTGCAGATCGCCTGGTTCCGCAAGCCCGCCTACATCTCCCCCTTCAAGCAGAACCACCGCTGCCACCGCAAGGTGCTGGTCGTGGACGAGCGGACGGCCTTCACCGGCGGCGTGGGCATCGCCGAGGAATGGTGCGGGGACGCTCGGGGACCGGGCGAGTGGCGCGACACCCACGCGGAGGTCCGGGGCCCCGCCGTCGACGGCATCGCCGCCGCCTTCGCCCAGAACTGGGCCGAGTGCCACCCCGAGCTGTTCGACGCCCGCGACCGCTTCGTGGAGCACGAGCCCGCCGGATCCGCGATCGTGCAGGTGGTCCGGGGATCGGCGGCCTACGGCTGGCAGGACATGCAGACCCTGATGCGCGTGGTCCTCGAATCGGCCGAGGAGCGGGTGCGGTTGGCCACCGCCTACTTCGCCCCCGACGACTACTTCGTCGGGCTGCTCTCCGACACCGCCCGGCGGGGCGTGGCGGTGGACGTCCTGCTGCCCGGTCCCCACACCGACAAGCGGGTCTGCCGGCTCGCGGGCCAGCACCACTACGAGGAGCTCACGGCCGCCGGGGTCCGCATCCACCAGTACCAGCCGACGATGATGCACGCCAAGATCCTCACCATGGACCGGGTGGTCTCCCTCATCGGCTCCTCGAACTTCAACCGGCGCTCCCTGGACCACGACGAAGAGGTCATGCTCGCGGTGCTGGATCCGGAGGTCACCCGCACCCTCGACGGGCACTTCGAGCAGGACCTCGGGGTCAGCACCCGGATCAGTCCGCAGCGGTGGCGCCGTCGCTCCCTGGTGCAGCGCGGCCGGGAGCTGGCCGTACAACCCCTGCGCCGCTTCCTCTGAGCGCTCGGGCGCCTGGGTGCCCGAGCGCCTGATCGCCGCTCCGGCCGCCACCCCGGCCGGGGCGGCGGCGGATCATACACGGTGGACTCCGGGCGGCCCGGGCCCTGTGGACTCGGCCACATCCCGCCTTCACGCGCCCTTTACGGCCGGGTGGTCGGAGCGGCCCCGGAGCGGGTGATCCCTTGGGGCGCCCGGGGGCCGGCGGGTCGGAGGGGCGCCTCGACCCTCCGGGGGGAACCGGCGGACCCCCTCGTTCCGCCCGACCCGCTGACCCGGAATCAGCCATTCCGAGTTACCCGTGAGTCAGAAAAGCCTGCGGGCAAGCTCCCTTTCAGCCGAAAAACGGCTTCCGTCACCCGCATACTCCGTCACATCGTTCTCCGAACGGACAGGAGGGGGCAATTCCACTTTGACTGGCTTTGGGTGATCTCGAAGACTGCGCCCCGACCACCCGCACCCCTCGGAACCGGGGTGTGGGACCTAGCAGGGGGAACCGAGATCAGCATGAAGAAGAGCCACCCGCACTCCGCGCGCATGCGGAGGGCCGTCACCCACGGGCTCGTCACCGCCACCGCCCTCGCCACCGTGGGCGGCATCGCCGCCCCCATCGCCGCCGTCGCCGCCCCCTCGGGCGCCGTGGCCGCCGCGGCGGGCATCGGCACCGACGACAAGCAGCGCGTGGACGCCGCCGCCGTGGTGCGCCTGGAGCCCGCACCCGACGTACTGCTCCTGAGCGACCACGACTTCATCCACGCGATCTGGCAGAAGGCCCGCGACGGCGGGCGGACCTTCGAGGCGGTCCGACTGGCCGCCGAGGCCGCGATGTCGAGCGAACTGGCCGAGGACCACGTCCGGTTCATCGTCACGGGCATCCACGAGGCGTACGCCGTGGACAAGCAGCGGGAGAAGGACGAGGCCGACGCCGCCCGCGCCGCCCGCCTCGCCAAGTCCCAGGCGCTGGTGGTCATCGGCATCCCGAACAGCCCCGACCTCCTGGACCTGAGCGAGGACAACTTCATCCGCGCCGTCATGCGGCACGCCGCCTCCGGCCCCGAGGTCCGGGCCGCGGCCGCCAAGGCCCTCGCCGACGAGCCGGCCGCCTGGACGGAGTTCATCGCCAACGGCGCCCGCGAGGCCCACCAGCGCGACGTGGAGCGGGAACTCAAGGAGCTGGAGGAGAAGGACAAGGCCGAGGCCGAACGCCGCAAGGAGCTCGCCGCCCGGTCCAACACCGCCGCCCTCTTCCGGATCACCCCGTCCGAGGCGATGCTCGCCCTCAGCGACGACAACTTCATCCGCGAACTGCTCCGCGCGGCCCCCGCGGACACCCGGGAGGGCGAGCTGTACGCCGCCGCGCAGCGCGCGGTCCTCAGCCCCGACCCGGCGGTGTGGAAGGCGTACCTCCACACCGGCGCCGAGGAGGCGTACAAGAAGGACGACGAGGCCCGCCGCAAGAAGATCGCCGACGCCAACCGGCGACTGGCCCTCCAGATCCAGGCCGCCGCCGAGGCCGCCGGGGTCCACCCGAACCTGGTCGCCGCCGCGAAGAAGGCCCTGGCCGGCACCGACGAGCAGGTCGCCGACTTCCTGCGGGAGGACAGCCAGTACCGGGCGAAGCGCCAGACGCTGGTGCCCGCGAGCGGCAAGCCCGCCGGCTTCGCGGTGCGCCAGTCCACCGTGGACGGCGGCGAGGTCTTCCTGGCCCCCGTCACCGCCGGATCGGCCCAGGCCGACCGTGAGGACGCCACCTGGGTGATCGTGCCCGCGCTCGGCGGACAGCCCGGCTGCTGGTCCTTCGAGTCGGCCCGCAAGCCCGGCCACTACCTCCTCCAGAAGGACCTCCGGGTCCGGCTGACCGCGAGCGACAACAGCGATCGGTTCCGCAAGGACGCGAGCTGGTGCGCGAAGAAGGGGCTCAGCGGCACCGGCACCTCCTTCGAGTCCGCCGGACAGCCCGGCCGGTTCCTGCGCCAGCACTGGGGCGACCTGTTCGCGGGCGGCAAGTCGGGCGGCGCCAACCGCTTCGACACGGCCACCGAGTTCGTCCAGGACGCCACCTGGAAGATCGTCACCCCGCTCGCGCGCTGACCCGCCGCCAGGCCACCCTTCCCGGAACCACAGAACGGAACCACCCATGTCCCGGATCATCCGATCCGTCCTGGCCGCAGGCGCCGGAGCCGCGGCCATCGCCGCCACCGTCACCTTCGCCCTGCCGGGCGAGCGGGGCGAGCGCGCCGAAACCGTGGCCGCCGCCGCCCCCGCAGCCGTCCAGCTCACCGCCGAGCACAGCGGCCAGTGCCTGACCCTGCCCTCCGGCAGCCTCCGCAACGGCGTCAACGCCGTCCAGGCCACCTGCGACCCGGCCGCCCCCAACCAGCGGTTCGACCTCGTGCCCACCGGCGCGGGCACCCTCGACGTGCGGTTCACGCACGCCGGCAAGTGCCTCGACGTCGAGGGCTCCGGAATCACGACGGGCACCCCCGTCCAGCAGTGGTGGTGCGTGCAGCAGCCGCAGCAGCGCTGGCGCATGGTCCTCGTCGACGTCGTGAACGAGCTGTACGAGCTGCGCCCGAGCCACGTCGCGGGCAAGGCGGGCCGCTGCCTGGAGGTCAAGTCCGGCTCCAAGGAAACGAACGCCGTGGTCCAGCTCCACCCGTGCAACGGCACGGCCGCCCAGAAGTGGCGCGTCAAGCCGGTCTCGGCCGCCTGAAACCCCTGAACGCGCACGAGGAAACGGATCCCGTCATGTCCCGGATCATCAAGTCCGCCCTGGCCGTGGGCGCCACCTTCGCCCTCCTCGGCGGTACCGCCGGTGCCGTCCAGGCCGACGGCGGTGACGGCGCGGGCCGCACCGCCACGGCCGCCGGCACCCGTACCGCCGCCGACGCCGCGAAGTCCGCCCAGGACGCCGCCGAAGCCGCTCGCGAGGCCGTGAACGTCGCCCGGGCCGCCGCCATGGAGGCGCAGGCCCGCGCCGCCCAGCCGCAGTCGGTCGTCAACGTCATCGCCGCCGGCAGCGGCAAGTGCCTCGACCTCGAAGGCTCCAAGACCACCGACGGCGTGCCGGTCCAGCAGTACGCCTGCACCGGCACCGCCGCCCAGAAGTGGAAGGCCGTCGCCACCGCGAGCGGGAGCTTCGAACTCCGCGCCACCGTCGGCGACAAGTGCATGGAGGTCGAGAACAGCGGCACCAAGAACGGTTCGGTCGTCCAGACCTGGCGCTGCTCGGGCGGCGGCCAGATGCGCTGGCAGCTCCTGCTGGTCGACCCGTCCGAGAAGCTCTACGAACTCCAGCCCCTGCACGTCGAGGGCATGTGCCTGGACGTCCCGAGCGCCAAGGCGGAGGACGGCCTGAACCTCCACCTGTGGACCTGCAACCGGTCCGCCGCCCAGCTGTGGAAGGTCCAGCAGGCCAAGTGAGCCGCCGCACGGACCCCGTGACCGGGGTCGGTCGGCCGGGGAGCGGGGCGGGGTCGGACCACCGGCCCCGCCCCTCCCCGTGCCGCACACGTGCTCCGAAGTCCACGTTCTCCGAAGTCACCGGGGGTCTGAGATGAATCCTGAGAACCGACGTGTCCGGGCCGCCCGGACACTCACCGTCGCCGTGCTGGTGGCGGGCATCGCCGTCGGCGCGGGCGGCCCCGCCTGGGCCGCGACCGGCGCACCCGCGGCGGGCGCCTTCTCCGCCACGGCCTCGGCGGCCGAGCCGTCGACGCCGTCCGAACTGACCGCGGCGGTGGAGGAGGCGCGCCGCCGGGTCACCACGATGGCGAAGACGCACCCGGCCGCCGAGGTCCGCACCTCCGCCTGGAACGCCCTGCGCAGCACCCGGGGAGACGAAGCGCTCCTCGAATGGCTGGCGCCCGGCGGCGGCTTCGACTACGCCAAGCAGCGCGCCCGCGAGACCCGCGCCCGCAACAAGGCCTTCTGCGAGCGCGTCATCGCCACCCACCCGGCCTCCTTCTCCCCGGAGGTGCGGGCCGCCGCGACCCGCGCCCTGAAGGGCAGCGTCGCCGAGCAGGCGGCGTTCGTGAAGACGGGCTATGCCGAGGCCGAACGCCGCGACCGCGCGGCCCGGGAGGCCGGACAGCAGCAGAAGCTGCGGGTCGCCGCCGAGGACCGCGCCTTCGTCCGGTCCACGGCGGATCACGACCCGGGGGAGCAGGTCCGGGTGGCGGCGCAATGGGCGCTGCGGCCGGGCGCCGCGGACCCGGACGTGGCCGAGTTCTTCGGCTACGGCTGGGCCACCGGAGCCTCCCTGGACCTGGAGGCGTACCGGACGCGCGTCGCCGACGCCGAAGCGGCCCGGCACCACGTGCTGACCCGCCTGGTCCGGGAGGCCGCCGCGGCCGAGGCGGCCGTCGCGGAGGCCGCCGACGCGGCCCGCGCCCGCGCCGAGGCCGAACGCGCCTGGCAGGCCGTGTCCGCGCACGCGGAGGCC
>NZ_JBEOSD010000260.1:0-6454 GCF_040302735.1 Streptomyces sp. NPDC097619
GACATTCCGTGACGCTGGAAGCGGACCGGATGCCGGTAGACCCCGCCCCGGCCAATGCCCGATCCGCGCTCACCTCCGCGACCGGCCGGGCCTCCCGCACGTACACCCGGCCCGCGTCGGGCGCGGCGCGCTCCGGACGTGATCAGGGCACGATCAGGGCGCGCGGTCAGGGCGCGATCAGGTGGTCGAACTCGCCGTCCTTGATGCCGAGGAGCATCGCCTCGATTTCCGCCGGGGTGTAGACCAGCGCGGGGCCTTCGGGGAATCGCGAATTGCGGACGGCCACGTTCCCCCCGGGCAGCCTGGCAAACTCCACGCAGGAACCCTGCGAGTTACTGTGCCTGCTCTTCTGCCAGACCACCCCGTCGAGTTCTGTGGCGGCCATGCCGTTGTACGCGTGGTCCACAGGAAGCCCCCGATAGTGCGATGTCAACTGCACCGGATCATAGCTGTGTTCATATGCGGCTGCATGGGCAGATGCACGTGCACGCGCGGTGCCCGGACGGTCACAAAGAGCGGGAGCGGCAGGTCAGCAGGGGCTCCGAAGTGTCGGACCGTCAGATTCCGCCGCCCCGGGGGCCTCCGTCGGGGCCCCGCGGGTCAGCTTTCCAGGGCCGCCGAGAGCCGGTCGAGGTCCGTCACCAGCTGACCGGCGCCCTCCAGGAAGACCGGGTGTCCGGCGGCCGCGCACGCCGCCAGCGCGGCCCGGACCGGCTCCCAGTCGGGGACCCGGCGCTCCCGGATCTCCCGGGCGGCCCGCTCCGCCGAGCCGGCCAGCGCCTCCGCGAGGGCGGCGGCGCCCGGCACCGGTGGCGCGTCCCGATCGGGCAGGTGCGCCTCCAGGATCATCGCGTCGCGGCCCAGCCGGGCCAGCGCGTCCCCGGCCCGCTCCGCCGCGTCCCGGGACAGCCCGCGGTGCCGGACCGGCTCCCCCGCGGCCCGCGCCACCGCCTCCCGCCAGGCGATCCGGGTGGCGCGCACCGCGAGCAGGGCCTCCCGGACCTCGGCCCGGCGGGCCCCCGAGGGGTCGGCGTACCGGCGGAGCACCGCGGCCGCGTACCGGCCGTCGGCGGCGGTCCAGTCCGCGAGCCGGGTGCGCAGCCGCGGGGTCTCCCAGGCCGGGTAGAGGGCGTACCCGACCATCGCCAGCACCCCGCCGACCAGGGTCAGGGCCACCCGGTCGGGCACCGTCTGGTCCCAGCGGGTGCCGCCCATGCCGAGCAGGAAGACCACGTAGGCGGAGACGAAGACCTGCGAGACGGCGTACCCGGTGCGCATCAGCGTGTACATCAGGAAGGCGCTGACCACGGCGAGCAGCCCGGACAGGTACCGGCCCGGCTGGAGCAGCTGGACCACCCCGGTGGCCAGGGCCACCCCGGCGAGGGTGCCCGCGAACCGGGCCACGGCCCGCGAGTAGGTCTGCCCGAAGTCCGGGCGCATCACCATCACGGAGGCCATCGGGGCCCAGTAGGCGTGCCCGAAGGGCAGGGCGTGCCCGATCACGTACCCGGCGGAGGAGACCGCCGAGAGCCGCACCGCGTGCCGGAGGATCGGGGAGTCCGACCGCAGTTCGGCCCGGACCGCCCGCAGCGCCAGCGGCACCAGCCGGGGCAG
This sequence comes from Streptomyces sp. NPDC097619, assembly GCF_040302735.1. NCBI lineage: Bacteria > Bacillati > Actinomycetota > Actinomycetes > Kitasatosporales > Streptomycetaceae > Streptomyces > Streptomyces sp. NPDC097619. The sequence continues at coordinate 1,615 of NZ_JBEOSD010000260.1, forward strand.
GGTGGGCCGCACGAGGGAATCCTCGGGGCTCGCGGTCCGTCCGGAGCCCGGCGCGGCGGTCTCCAGTACGTCGTCCAGGAGGGCGGCGAGGCGGAGGGCGGCCCGACGGGGGGCCCCGGTCAGCAGCTCCCCGGTGTCGGGTGCCCGCAGCACGCCCAGGGCCGGGCCGGGCAGCCGGACCTCCTCCCCGTGCCGGATGGCCCGGGCCGCCGCGTCCAGAGCGGTGCCCGCGGCGGCCAGGAGCTCGCGGACCCGGTCCCGGGCCGGGCCCTCCGCCGGGACGCCGACCGCCGGGTCGGCCAGGGAGGCCAGGACCGGCCGGATCCGCTCGGCGAGCCCGCGGGCCCCGTGCAGCTCGGCCGGGCGGCGGCGGGCCTGCCGCGGGGTGAGGGTGGCGGCGGCCCGGGCGGTCATCAGCGGCTGCGGGTCGAAGGCGGCGCGCGGCTCGTGCCGCAGCCGGCGGGCGTAGTCGGCCTCGGCGGCCAGCGCGTCGGCGAGGGCGTCCCGTTGGGAGCCCCAGCGCCGGATCGGGAAGAGCACGATCAGCAGGGCCTGCACCACCCCGCCCGCGGCGATCATCGCGGCGTGCCCGGCGGCCTGGGCCACGGAGGTCGGGAGGGTGACCGTGACCAGCATGATCGCGACGTTGCCGGAGGCGATGATGCCCGCCGTCGGCCCCGCGGCCCAGGCCAGCCCCGCCAGGAAGGTCCACACCGCGAGCAGGGCCAGGAAGGCGGCGGTGTGCGAGGCCCCGACCAGGTAGCCGACGAAGGTGCTCACGGCGAGGGTCACCCCGGAGGCGAGCGCCAGTACCGGCCTCGGCCGCCAGCTCCGCTGGAAGGTGGCGATGGCCGCCTGGAAGGCGCCGAAGGCGGAACTGGCCGCGGCCCCGGGGCCCAGGAACACCAGTCCCGCCCCGATCACCAGGGCCAACCCGACGGCGGCCCGGGCCGCGACCAGCGGCTCCAGACGGGTGCGCTCCACCGTCACGGCCGAGCGGGCGGTGTCCTTCAGCGCCCGGAGCCAGCTCATGGGGCAGAGGATATCCGTTTTCGACCTTTCTTCAGATCTTCTTCAGATTTGTCCGACACGGCCGGGAGGGGGTTCCATGGCCCGGTCCGGCCCGGGCACCGGCCTCCGGTACGGCCCGGACGCCGTCCTGCCCCGCACCCGAGGAAGTGGGTACGCCCGTGCTGAGAAACGCCCTCGAACCCTGGCACCTGGTGGTGCTGGCCGTGGCCTGCCTGCTGGTCTTCGGCTCCCGCAAGCTGCCCGACATGGCGCGCGCCGCCGGCCAGTCGATGCGCATCCTCAAGGCGGAGACCCGCGCCCTTCGCGAGGAGGACACGAAGCCGGGCCCGCCGGAGGACCCCTCCCGGCGGTAGCGGGGACCCCTCCCGGCGAGCGCGGGCGACTCGCGGCGAGCGCGGGCGACTCGCGGGGCGCGGAGGTCCGGGCAGAGGCCGGGGTCCGGGAGGCCGGGGTCCGGGGCCGAACCCCCGAAACGGGGAGGAACGCCCACGCTCCTTACCCTGAGGACATGCGCCCCCTCGTCGAGCAGGCCTTCGCGGCCGCCCTGTACTCGCAGGACGACACCGGCCTCGACACCGGTGCCTCCCTCCTCGCCGCCGACCCCGCCGCCTGGCCGGAGACCGGCCGCGAGCTGCTGCGCCGCGGCGGGGAACTGGTGCGCCGGGCGTGGGAACGGGGCTGGCAGCCCGCCGACCTGACCCGGCTCGTGCGCCGCGAACTCGACGGGGAGCACCTGCGGCTGGCCGCCGACCTGATCGCCGCCGAGGGCCGCCGGTACGGGCCCCACGAGCTCACCGAACGGTGGCGGGCCCAGCTCGCGGAGTGCGGGGCGGAGCGGGTCTGGTGGGAGGGGGACGACCGCTGGGCCCCCGAGCGGGCCCGCCGGGAGTCCGCGGACCGCTTCGGCCTGGCCACCGCCCTCCTGGAGCTGCTGCGCCTGCTGGTCCGCCTCCCCGGACTCGAACCGGTCGGCCCGGTCCCCGGGGACCCGCTGGCCGGAGCCGCGGAGGCGCACGGGGACCCGAAGACCCTGGGCCGGATCCGCGCCCTGCTGGCCAAGGCCGAGGCCACCACCTACCCGGAGGAGGCCGAGGCGCTGAGCGCGAAGGCGCAGGAGCTGATGGCCCGGCACACCGTGGACGAGGCCCTGGTCGCGGCCCGCGGCGGGGCACCCGCGCGACGGCCCGGCGCCTGCCGGATCGGGGTGGAGGCCCCCTACGAGGAGGCCAAGGCGGTGCTGCTGGACGCGGTGGCCGGCGCGAACCGCTGCCGTGCGGTCTGGAACAGTGCCTTCGAGTTCTCCACCGTGGTCGGCTTCGAGGCCGATCTGGAGGCCGTGGAGCTCCTCCACACCTCCCTGCTGGTGCAGGGGACGGCCGCCATGACCCGGGCGGAGGCCGCCCAGCGCGCCGGCGGACGCAAGCGGACGAAGACCTTCCGACAGTCCTTCTTCCTGGCCTACGCCGGCCGGATCGGGCACCGCCTCGCCGAGGCCGCCGAACAGACCCTGGCCGCCGAGGTCTCCGCGACCGGCTCCGGCCCCCTGTTGCCCGCCCTGGCCGCCCACGACCTCGCCGTCGGCGCCCGCGCCGACGAGCTCTTCCCCCGCACCACGACCAGCCGGCTGCGCGGGGCCACCGACGAGGCGGGCTGGACGGACGGCATCGCGGCGGCCGACCGCGCCCGCGTCGCCCCGGGTCGCGAGAGCCTGCCGTAGGCCGCGCCCTCCGGGTCCCTCGGGTCTTCCGGGTCTCCCCGGTCTCCCGGGTCCTGTGCGCCTCCCTGGTTCCGTGCGCCTTCTGGGTCCCCCGCGTCCTCGGGTCCGCCCGGCGGCGCCCGGCGCGGCTCGGAGCGGCTGCGGCCCGTTGTCGGTGGCCGCTGTCAGACTCGTACGCATGAGCGGGCGCTGGGCACTGGCCGAGGCGGCGGACGGGGGCTGGCAGGCCGTGCCGCTGGCCGCCGACGGCACGGCCGCCGGGCCCGTCCGCGGTCTGTCCGGCCCGGCCGAGGCCCTGGCGGCCGCCCCCGCCGACACCCGCTGGGTCTGGCAGAGCAGCCCCGAGGTCTATCCCCGGCTCCTCGCCGAGGGCCTGCGGGTGGACCGCTGCTACGACATCGAGGTCGCCGAGCTGCTCCTGCTGGGCCACGAGGGCCGCTCCGGCGAGCCCCGGTCCGCCGCGGCCGCCCTCGCCCGCCTGCACAAGGCCCCCGTGCCCGCGGACCCGCCGCCCCGGTCCGCGGTCCCCGGCACCCAGTCCGCCCTCTTCGAACCGCAGAACACCCCGCTGCCCCTCGCCGACCTGCTGGAGGTCTACGCCGAGCAGCAGCGCCGCCACGGCGCCGCCGAACACCCCGGCCGGATGCACCTCCTCACCGCCGCCGAATCCGCCGGGACCCTCGTCGCCGCCGAGATGAACCGCTCCGGGCTGCCCTGGCGGGCCGACGTGCACCGCGAGCTGCTGACCGGCCTGCTCGGAGAGCGGTACGCGGGCGGAGGGCAGCCGCGCCGCCTCGCCGAGCTGGCCGACGAGGTCTCGGCCGCCTTCGGCCGCCGGGTCCGCCCCGAGCTGCCGGCCGACGTCATCCGGGCCTTCGCCGCGGCCGGGATCCGGATCCGCTCCACCCGCCGCTGGGAGCTGGAGGAGCTGTCGCACCCGGCGGTGGCACCGCTGCTGGAGTTCAAGAAGCTGTACCGCATCCACACCGCGCACGGCTGGTCCTGGCTCCAGGACTGGGTGCACGAAGGGCGGTTCCGCCCCGGGTACGTCCCCGGCGGCACGGTCACCGGCCGCTGGGTCACCAACGGCGGCGGCGCCCTCCAGATCCCCAAGGTCATCCGGCGGGCCGTGGTCGCCGACCCGGGCTGGCGGCTCGTGGTCGCCGACGCCGACCAGATGGAGCCGCGGGTGCTCGCCGCGGTCTCCCGGGACCCGGGGCTGATGGCCGTGGCGGGCCGCGAGGAGGACCTGTACACCGCCATCTCCCGGCAGGGCTTCTCCGGCGACCGCGACCAGGCCAAACTCGCGGTGCTCGGCGCCGTGTACGGGCAGACCTCCGGGGACGGCCTGAAGAACCTGGCCGCGCTGCGCCGCCGCTTCCCGCTGGCCGTGGCCTACGTGGACGAGGCCGCCAAGGCGGGCGAGGAGGGCCGCCTCGTCCGCACCTGGCTGGGCCGCACCTGCCCGCCGGCCGCCGGGGGCGTACCGGCGGGCGAGGAGGAGGGCCTCCCCCAGGAGGACCCCGCCGAGCCGGCCCCCGCCCCCGACACCGCCTGGGTCCCCGGCTACGCCTCCGGGCCCGGCCGGGCCCGCGGCCGCTTCACCCGCAACTTCGTCGTCCAGGGCAGCGCCGCCGACTGGGCCCTGCTCATGCTGGCCGCCCTCCGCCGCTCCCTGGCCCCGCTCCGGGCCGAGCTGGTCTTCTTCCAGCACGACGAGGTGATCGTGCACTGCCCCGCGGAGGAGGCCGAGCAGGTCGCCGACGCCATCCGCACGGCGGGCCTCCTCGCCGGCCAGGTCACCTTCGGCGACACCCCGGTCCGCTTCCCCTTCACCACGGCGGTGGTCCAGTGCTACGCCGACGCCAAGTAGCCCCGCCGGCCCGGCAAACAGCCCCCGAAACCGATGCGCTCGAACGCCGCGCGGGCTCGATCACGCCCAGCCGGCCGGGGGCCGCACCCGACAACGAACGGCACCATAACCAGCCCCGCCGGCGATTGAGGCGCGGGGGCCTCAAGGGCGAGAAGTACGCCGCCAGCGGGGAGTCGGCGCGCGGTCCGAGGATGTTCGCGAAGCGCAGCACGCAGACC
>NZ_JBEOSD010000261.1:0-6451 GCF_040302735.1 Streptomyces sp. NPDC097619
GTTCCACGCCCGTCCTCCTCCCTGGTGCGGGCCCGGCTCGGCCCGGCAGGACAGCAGGGTAGGGGCAGGAGGCGGCCTCCACGGCCCCGGCCCGGGCCGACGACCCCCTCAGGTCAGCCGGCGCACCCGGTACCCGACCGCCGGTCCGCCCGCCCCGCCGGTCGGGCCCTCCGCGCCTCCCGCCGGCCGACCCTCCGCCGGGGACTCGCCCAGGTACGCGTGCCCGCGCATCGCGCACCAGGCAGGGATGTCCAGCCGGGCCACCTCGTCGTCCGAGACCACGGTGACGGTGCCGCCCACCGTGACCCGGCCGATGTTCCTCGCCAGCTCGATCACCGGCTGCGGGCAGCGCAGCCCCAGCGCGTCCACCACCAGCTCCTCGCCCTCCGGCTCCGGGTCGGCCCCGGCCGCCGGCGCCCCGAGCTTCTCCCGGACCCGGGCCACCGCCGCCGGCAGCGCCTCCAGGAAGAGGTTGACCTCCTCCGCGGTGGTCCCCGTCGGCAGCGAGACCCGGACGTTGCCCTCCGACAGCACCCCCATCGCGGCCAGCACGTGGCTCGGCGTCAGGGTGGAGGAGGTGCAGGAGGAGCCGGAGGAGACCGAGAACCCGGCCCGGTCCAGCTCGTGCAGCAGGGACTCCCCGTCCGCGTACAGGCAGGAGAAGGTGACCAGGTGCGGCAGCCGCAGGTCGGCCTCCCCGGCCACCTCCACGTCCGGCACCAGCCGGGCCACCCGCCGCCGGATCCGGTCCACCAGGACCCGCAGCCGCCGGGCCTCCTCCTCCGCCTCCGCCCGCACCGCGCGCAGCGAGGCCGCCGCCGCCACGATCGCGGGGAGGTTGCCGAACCCGGCCGAGCGCCCCGACTCCCTTTCGTCGGTGGGGCCTTGGGGGGCGAAGCGGACCCCCTTGCGCACCACGAGCAGCCCCACCCCGGGCGGACCGCCCCACTTGTGGGCGCTCGCCGCCAGCAGCGACCAGTCCCCGGTCACCGGTCCCCAGGGCAGCGACTGGGCGGCGTCCACCAGCAGCGGCACCCCCGCCTCCCGACAGAGCGCCGCCGTCTCGGCCACCGGCTGCACGGTGCCCACCTCGTGGTTGGCGGACTGGAGGCAGGCCAGCGCGGTGTCCGGGGCCAGGACGTCCGCGTAGTCGGCGGGGTCCACCCGACCGGTCCGGCCCACGGGCACCTCGACGACGGTTCCGCCGCGCGCCCGGTGCGCGCCCGCCGAATGGAGGACGCTGGAGTGCTCCACGGCGGATACGACCAGACGGGTGCCGATCCTGCGGCGCCCCGCGAGGGCTCCTTCGACGCCCAGGTGAACCGCGCGCGTCCCCGAAGGAGTGAACACGAGCTCGTCCGGACGGCAGCCCGCCGACTCCGCCGCGGCCTCCCGCGCGGCGTCCAGCAGCAGCCGGGCGCGGCGCCCCTCCCGGTACAGCCGGGCCGGGTCGGCCCAGCCCTCGTCGAGGGCTGCCAGCAGGGCCTGACGGGCCACGGGGTGCAGCGGAGCAGCGGAGGCGGAGTCGAAGTACGGCATACGGGCAAGCTAACCCGGGCCGTCCGGGCGTCCGGGTCAGGGGCCGTCAGATGGCGGCGGGGGGTAGGGGGTCCGGCGCCCGGAAGGGTCGGTTCCGGCCATCCCCCGTACGGCGGAGCCACCCCTTCGGGGGCTGTCGCGGCGCGTTGGGCACCCTCCCCGCGCGACCCCAAATAGCGTCCAGTAGGGTTTGGTCCGCATAAACATCCAAACCCCTGCCCGCGTCAGGGCCGGCGACCGACCCGCGAGACGGCCGCAGCCGGTCGCGCGGGCCGAGACTCTCGGGAAGGCGCTACGTGAGTCCCTACGGCTCCGACCGCTCGCCGCGGCGCCCGATGCGGCGGAAGCTGCTGCAGGCGCTGACTGCGGGTATGGTCCTGGCGACCGCGACTGGTTGCTCGTATACCTGGAAAGACTTCCCCCGCCTCGGAATGCCCACCCCGGTCACCGAGGAGGCGCCGCGCATCCTCTCCTTGTGGCAGGGCTCCTGGGCGGCCGCTCTGGTCACCGGCATCCTGGTCTGGGGCCTGATCCTGTGGAGCGTCATCTTCCACCGGCGCAGCCGCACCAAGGTGGAGGTTCCGCCGCAGACCCGGTACAACATGCCCATCGAGGCCCTGTACACCGTGGTCCCGCTCATCATCGTGTCGGTGCTGTTCTACTTCACCGCCCGTGACGAGTCGAAGCTGCTCTCCCTCTCCGCGAAGCCGGCCCACACGATCAACGTGGTCGGCTACCAGTGGAGCTGGGGCTTCAACTACATCGAAGACGTCGACGGTGACTCGGCGACCCCGAAGGCGGGTGCGGTTCCGAAGGAGCTCGCCTCCATTCCGGACAAGTACACCAAGGACTTCCCCGCGGGCGCCGAGGGCGTCTACACCAAGGGCGTCCCCGGTGACCGGAACCCGCAGAACGGCAACCCGGGCCCGACCCTCTGGCTCCCCAAGGGCGAGAAGGTCCGCTTCATCCTGTCGTCGAACGACGTCATCCACTCGTTCTGGGTGGTGCCCTTCCTGTTCAAGCAGGACGTCATCCCCGGCCACACCAACGTCTTCGAGGTGACCCCCACCGAAGAAGGCACCTTCATGGGCAAGTGCGCCGAGCTCTGCGGCGTCGACCACTCCCGGATGCTCTTCAACGTGAAGGTCGTCTCCCCGGAGCGCTACCAGGCGCACCTCAAGGAGCTGGCCGAGAAGGGTCAGACCGGCTACCTCCCGGCGGGCATCCAGCAGACCGACCCGGCCCGGAACTCGGAGACGAACAAACTGTGAGCATCCTCAACGAACCTCAGGGTGCCGCGGCAGCAGACGACTCTTATGAGAACGAGCTGCCGGTGCGCCGCAAGCAGCCGGGCAACGTCGTCGTCAAGTGGCTCACCACCACGGACCACAAGACGATCGGCACGCTCTACCTGATCACCTCGTTCGTGTTCTTCATCATCGGCGGCATCCTGGCGCTCTTCATGCGCGCCGAGCTTGCCCGTCCGGGTACGCAGATCATGTCGAACGAGCAGTTCAACCAGGCGTTCACGATGCACGGCACGATCATGCTGCTGATGTTCGCGACGCCGCTGTTCGCCGGATTCGCGAACTGGATCATGCCGCTGCAGATCGGCGCGCCCGACGTGGCGTTCCCGCGGCTGAACATGTTCGCGTACTGGCTGTACCTCTTCGGTTCGACCATCGCGGTGGCCGGCTTCGTCACCCCGCAGGGTGCCGCCGACTTCGGTTGGTTCGCCTACTCCCCGCTGTCGGACGCGGTCCGCTCGCCGGGCATCGGCGCCGACATGTGGATCATGGGTCTGGCCTTCTCCGGCTTCGGCACGATCCTCGGCTCGGTCAACTTCATCACCACGATCATCTGCATGCGCGCGCCCGGCATGACGATGTTCCGCATGCCGATCTTCACCTGGAACGTCCTGCTGACCGGTGTCCTGGTCCTGCTGGCCTTCCCGGTGCTGGCCGCCGCGCTCTTCGCGCTGGAGGCCGACCGCAAGTTCGGTTCGCACATCTTCGACGCGGCCAACGGCGGCGCCTTGCTGTGGCAACACCTCTTCTGGTTCTTCGGACACCCAGAGGTGTACATCATCGCGCTACCGTTCTTCGGCATCATTTCCGAGGTCATCCCGGTCTTCTCGCGGAAGCCGATGTTCGGCTACATCGGCCTGATCGCCGCGACGATCGCGATCGCCGGCCTCTCGGTGACCGTGTGGGCGCACCACATGTACGTCACCGGCGGCGTGCTGCTGCCGTTCTTCTCCTTCATGACCTTCCTGATCGCGGTACCGACCGGTGTGAAGTTCTTCAACTGGATCGGCACCATGTGGAAGGGCTCGTTGTCCTTCGAGACCCCGATGCTGTGGGCCGTCGGCTTCCTGATCACCTTCACCTTCGGTGGTCTGACCGGCGTCATCCTGGCCTCGCCCCCGATGGACTTCCACGTCTCCGACTCGTACTTCGTCGTCGCGCACTTCCACTACGTCATCTTCGGCACCGTGGTCTTCGCGATGTTCTCCGGCTTCCACTTCTGGTGGCCGAAGTTCACGGGCAAGATGCTGGACGAGCGCCTCGGCAAGATCACCTTCTGGACGCTGTTCGTGGGCTTCCACGGCACCTTCCTGGTCCAGCACTGGCTGGGTGCGGAGGGCATGGCCCGCCGTTACGCGGACTACCTGGACGCCGACGGCTTCACCGCGCTGAACACCATCTCCACGATCAGCTCGTTCCTGCTCGGCCTGTCGATGCTGCCGTTCTTCTACAACGTGTGGAAGACCGCCAAGTACGGCAAGAAGGTCGAGGTCGACGACCCGTGGGGCTATGGCCGTTCGCTGGAGTGGGCGACCTCGTGCCCGCCGCCGCGGCACAACTTCCTCACCCTGCCGCGCATTCGCTCCGAATCCCCGGCCTTCGACCTGCACCACCCGGAGATCGCCGCTCTCGACCACCTCGAGAACCACGGCGAGCCGGCCAAGGCCGTCACCGGTGACAAGGAGGCCGGCAAGTGAAGATCCAGGGCAAGATGTTCCTCTGGCTCTCGCTGTTCATCCTGATCATGGCCATCGTCTACGGCGTGTGGTCCAAGGAGCCTGCGGGAACCACGGCGCTCTTCCTGGCCTTCGGCCTGAGCGTCATGATCGGCTACTACCTGGCCTTCACCGCCAAGCGCGTGGACGCCATGGCCCAGGACAACCTGGACGCCGACGTCGCGGACGAGGCCGGCGAGCTCGGCTTCTTCTCCCCGCACAGCTGGCAGCCGCTCTCGCTGGCCATCGGTGGCGCCTTCGCCTTCCTTGGCGTCGTCTTCGGCTGGTGGCTGATGTACTTCTCCGCTCCGCTGATCCTGATCGGTCTGTGGGGCTGGGTGTACGAGTACTACCGCGGCGAGAACCAGAACCAGTGACGGCACCCGCCGTCTGAGCCCACCGCGCGGCCGCGCCGCGTGACGAGGACTCACGAGGGGCCCGGACACCTCCGTAAGGGGGAGTCCGGGCCCCTCTTTTGCAGTCATCCCGCGCGCCGGAAAAGTCATATCTTCATAGCGTGTGGACATGAACCACTCTCCGCGTCTTCGGACCGTCCTCAGCTGCTCCCTGCTGGTCGCGTCCCTGGGAGCCGGCGCCGCGGCGTGCGGGTCCAAAGGACACCCGCTGTCCGCCCGCCCCTACGACGCGGCCGACCAGGTCGGCTTCAACCGCACGGCGGGGGACCGGCCCCTGGACCCCGACCGGCCCCTGGAGGTCACCGCCCGGGGCAAGGACGGCCGGATCACCGACGTCACCGCCGTCGACACCCACGGCCGCCGCCTCGCGGGCGAGCTCTCCGCGGACGGGGACCGCTGGCACAGCACCGTCCCCCTGGCCGCCGGCGTCCGGTACACCGTCACCGTCGGCACCGAGAACGCCGACGGCTCTCCAGGGCAGCGCACGCTGAGTTTCGACACCACCCCGGCCAAGAAGGTCCTCAAGGTCGAGTTCGGCCCGGAGAAGGGCACCTACGGCGTCGGGCAGCCCGTCACCGCCGAACTCAGCGAGCCCGTCACGGACAAGGCGGCCCGCGCCGTCATCGAACGGAGCCTCAGCGTCCGGTCGGTGCCGAGCGTCGAGGGCGCCTGGTACTGGGTGGACGACAAGAAGCTCCACTACCGCCCGAAGGAGTACTGGCCCGCCCACTCCACGGTCACCGTGCGCAGCGGCCTGGAGGGCATCAAGGTCGCCGACGGCCTCTACGGGGCCGCCACCGCCCCCCTGGACCTCAAGATCGGCGACCGCGTGGAGGTCGTCACCGACGCCTCCTCGCACCAGCTGACCTTCCGGCGCAACGGAGAAGTGATCAACACCATTCCGGTCACCACCGGCAAGCCCGGCTTCTCCACCCGCAACGGCTACAAGGTCGTCCTCGGCAAGCAGTACTACGTCCGCATGCGCGGCGACTCCATCGGCATCTCCCAGGGCAGCAGCGAGTACTACAACCTGCCCGTCTACTACGCGACCCGCGTCACCTGGAGCGGTGAATACGTGCACGCCGCCCCGTGGTCCGTGGGCTCCCAGGGCTACGAGAACGTCAGCCACGGCTGCACCGGCATGAGCACCGGCAACGCCGCCTGGTTCTACGAGAACATCCGCGAGGGCGACATCGTCCGCGTCGTCAACAGCTACGGCGACGACATGGACCCCTTCGGCAACGGCTTCGGGGACTGGAACGTCTCTTGGAAGAAGTGGCGCGAGGGCAGCGCCCTCCTCGCCGGCACCCAGGACGGCCGCACCCCCGGCGACGTCAACCGCCTCCGACCCGCCATCTAGGCGACGGAGGGGGCCCCAGGACCGCCCCAGGGGGGTCCGACGGCCCGTCAGGGGCCCCTGAAGCCGGAAGGCCCGGAAAAGCCCCCTGAAAGAGCAGTACGGGCGGTGTGGGCC
>NZ_JBEOSD010000262.1:0-6368 GCF_040302735.1 Streptomyces sp. NPDC097619
GGCCCCGCCGCCCTCCTCCGGTCCCGCCGGGTCCGGCTCGCCGCCGCCCTCGCCGCCGCCGCCCTCCTCGCGGGCGGCGGCGCCTGGGCCCTCTACGGCTCCTCCTGGCTCCGGGTGGAGAAGGTCGGGGTCACCGGCACCGACGTCCTCACCCCGGCCCAGGTCCGCGCCGCCGCGGCCGTCCCCCTCGGCTCCCCGATGGCCGCCGTGGACACCGACGAGATCGCCGACCGGCTCCGCGGGGCCCTCCCGAGGATCGAGACCGTGGACGTGGTCCGCGCCTGGCCGCACGGGATCGGCCTGAAGGTCACGGAGCGCACCCCCGTCCTGCTCGTCCGCAAGGGCACCGGATACGTGGAAGTGGACGCCTCGGGCGTCCGGTTCGCAACCGTCACCAAAGCTCCGAAGGGGATTCCCGAGCTCTTCCTGGACGCCTCCGCCTCCCCGAGCCTGCGCCGCTTCGACTCCGAACGCCTGCTCCACGAGGCCGTTCTGGTGGCCGACGGCCTCCCGGCGGAGGTGTCCCGCCAGACCCGCGCCCTGCGCGTGCGCTCGTACGATTCCTTCGTACTGGAGCTCACGAAGGGGCGGATCGTGGTCTGGGGGAGCCCCCGGGAGGGTGAGGCGAAGGGGCGTGCGCTGGGCGCTCTCCTCAAGGCGGCTCCGGGCGCGGTGCAGTTCGACGTGAGTGCCCCCAGCGCCCCTGCCGCGTCCGGGAGTTGACGCGGGGTCGAACAGCGACGCACCCTGGTTGGCCAGCGATATGGGTGATCACATAGGGTGAAAAGAAAAACGGGAGGTTCGGCGTGTTCGTTGAACGCGCGCCACTTGTCGACTTAGTGTCCTGTTCGGAAGAGTCCAAGGAACAGACACACTCTTAACCCTAAACTTCAGGGTTAGGGTTCGGGTCGGCAACGGGATCGTCGAGCCGCCCCATTTCGGCATCAGTCGTCGCACCGCAGGCCCGCGGGGCGACGACACGTAATCGAGGCGAGAGGCCTTCGACGTGGCAGCACCGCAGAACTACCTCGCAGTCATCAAGGTCATCGGTGTCGGCGGCGGTGGTGTCAATGCCATCAACCGAATGATCGAGGTCGGTCTCAAGGGCGTCGAGTTCATCGCCATCAACACGGACGCACAGGCGCTGTTGATGAGCGACGCCGACGTCAAGCTCGACGTCGGCCGCGAACTGACCCGGGGCCTCGGCGCCGGGGCCAACCCGGCCGTCGGCCGCAAGGCCGCAGAGGACCACCGCGAGGAGATCGAGGAGGTCCTCAAGGGGGCCGACATGGTCTTCGTCACCGCCGGCGAGGGTGGTGGCACCGGCACCGGTGGCGCCCCCGTGGTCGCCAACATCGCGCGCTCCCTGGGAGCCCTGACGATCGGCGTGGTCACCCGCCCGTTCACCTTCGAGGGACGGCGCCGGGCGAACCAGGCGGAGGACGGCATCGCCGAGCTCCGCGAAGAGGTCGACACCCTCATCGTGATCCCCAACGACCGACTGCTGTCGATCTCGGACCGCCAGGTCTCCGTGCTCGACGCCTTCAAGTCGGCCGACCAGGTGCTGCTCTCCGGCGTGCAGGGCATCACCGACCTCATCACCACCCCGGGTCTGATCAACCTCGACTTCGCGGACGTCAAGTCCGTGATGTCCGAGGCGGGCTCGGCCCTGATGGGCATCGGCTCGGCCCGCGGCGACGACCGCGCCGTGGCCGCCGCCGAGATGGCGATCTCCTCCCCGCTGCTGGAGGCGTCCATCGACGGCGCCCGCGGGGTCCTGCTCTCCATCTCCGGTGGCTCCGACCTCGGCCTTTTCGAGATCAACGAGGCCGCGCAGCTGGTCAGCGAGGCCGCCCACCCCGAGGCGAACATCATCTTCGGCGCCGTCATCGACGACGCCCTGGGCGACGAGGTACGGGTCACCGTCATCGCCGCGGGGTTCGACGGCGGTCAGCCGCCGGCCCGTCGGGACAACGTGATCGGCGCCGCCTCCACCAAGCGCGAGGAGGCACCGGCCCCGGTCCGTGCCCCCGAGCCGGCCCGGCCCGCCTTCGGCGGCCTCGGTTCGGTGACCCCGCGCGAGGAGCCCCCGGTCCCGGCCGCGGAGCCCGCCCCGGTCGCCGAGGCCCCGGCGGCCCCGGTCACCACGGCCCCGCAGGTGCCCACGGCCCGTCCCTACCAGGACAGCCCCGCCGAAGAGCTGGATGTCCCGGACTTCTTGAAGTGATAGACGAGCAGGACATCGCGAGCGGCGCCCGCTTCGCCTTCACCGATCGGTGGGGCGGGGTGAGCGCCGTTCCGTACGAGCAGCTCAACCTGGGCGGCGCGGTCGGCGACGACCCCGCCGCCGTCCGGGCCAACCGGGCGGCCGCCGCCGGCGCCCTGGGCCTGGACCCGGACCGGGTGGTCTGGATGAACCAGGTCCACGGCCGCGACGTCGCCGTCGTCGAGGACGTCTGGCCCACCGGGCCGGACGGCACCCGCGACTGCCCCTCCGTGGACGCGGTGGTGACCACCCGCCGGGGCCTGGCCCTGGCGGTCCTCACCGCCGACTGCACCCCGGTGCTGTTGGCCGATCCGGTGGCCGGAGTCGTGGCCGCCGCCCACGCGGGACGGCCCGGCCTGGTGGCCGGGGTGGTCCCCGCCGCGGTCGAGGCGATGACCGCCCTCGGCGCCGACCCCGCCCGGATCACCGCCCGTACCGGGCCCGCCGTCTGCGGTCGCTGCTACGAGGTGCCCGAGCGGATGCGCGAGGACGTGGCCGCGGTGGTGCCCGCCGCCCGGGCCGAGACCTCCTGGGGAACCCCCGCCGTGGACGTGGTCGCCGGAGTGCACGCGCAGCTCGCGGCCCTGGGCGTGACCGATCTGCGGCGCTCCGCGGTGTGCACCCTGGAATCGCCGGACCACTTCTCCTACCGCCGCGACCGGGTCACCGGGCGGCTCGCCGGCTACGTCTGGCTGGAGCCGGAGTCCACCCCCGGGGCCCCTGCCCCGGGCGTCCCCGCAGGAAAGAAGTCATGACGGACCGTGAGGCGGAGCTCGCCGCGAACCTGGCCCGGGTGGAGGAGCGGATCGCTTCCGCTTGTGCCGCCTCCGGACGGAAGCGGGAGGAGGTGACGCTGATCGTGGTCACCAAGACCTACCCCGCGAGCGACGTCCGCCTGCTCGCCGGGCTGGGGGTCCGTCACGTGGCCGAGAACAAGGACCAGGACGCCGCCCCCAAGGCGGCCGCCTGCGCGGATCTGCCACTGACCTGGCACTTCGTCGGCCAGTTGCAGACGAACAAGGCCCGTTCCGTGGCGGAATACGCCCAGGTGGTGCAGTCCGTGGACCGTCCGAAGCTGGTCACCGCCCTCTCGGCGGCGGCGGAGCGGGCCGGGCGCGAGCTGGGCTGCCTGGTGCAGGTCGCGCTCGACGCCGAGTCAGGGACCCGCGGGGACCGGGGCGGTGCCGCTCCCGACCTGGTGGCCGACCTGGCCGAGCGGGTGGCCTCGGCCCCGGGCCTCCGGTTCGACGGGCTCATGACGGTGGCTCCGCTTTCGGGTCCGTACGCGGGCCGCGAACGGGCCGCCTTCGAGCGGCTGGTGGAATTGTCATCCGGCCTCCGCGCGGGCCATCCGGCTGCCACGATGGTCTCGGCCGGAATGAGCGGAGACCTCGAACAGGCCGTGGCCGCCGGGGCGACACATGTGCGCGTCGGTACTGCGGTACTCGGAGACCGACCCCGGCTCGGGTAACGTCGCCAAGCAAGTCGGACCACAGCAGAAAATATGGTCAATCCCACTGAATGACGGGCAGACCACGTGGATCGCGGACGCGCGGCGCCCGGAGCGACAGGGACGGAGGCGGCGGGCGATCCACCACAGAGCGGAGGACTCAGAGCATGGCCGGCGCGATGCGCAAGATGGCGGTCTACCTCGGCCTCGTGGAGGACGATGGGTACGACGGCCCGGGGTTCGACCCCGACGACGAGTTCGAGCCCGAGCCCGAACCGGAACGGGACCGCAGGCGGCACCAGCCTCCGCACCAGCCCGCACAACAGGACGAACCGGTACGGATGCCGCAGCCGCCGGCGCAGCGCGAACCTGTGTCAATTCCGGTTGAAAGCGGACGTCCTGCACGAATCGCCCCCGTGGCATCCATCACACCTGAACGACCGAACCTGGAGAAGAACGCCCCCGTGATCATGCCCAAGGTCGTGTCCGAGCGGGAGCCGTACCGCATCACGACGCTGCACCCCCGGACCTACAACGAGGCCCGTACCATCGGGGAACACTTCCGCGAGGGCACCCCCGTGATCATGAATCTCACGGAGATGGACGACACCGACGCCAAGCGTCTGGTGGACTTCGCGGCGGGTCTCGTGTTCGGTCTGCACGGCAGCATTGAACGCGTGACTCAGAAGGTGTTCCTGCTGTCTCCTGCTAACGTCGATGTCACGGCGGAGGACAAGGCCCGAATCGCTGAGGGCGGGTTCTTCAACCAGAGCTAGACAACGCTTCCGGTCAGGAGCCGGAGGCGACACCGGGGAACGAAACGGACCGGCCGGGACGGCCGGGTCGCGACAGTACGGGGAGAGGGAAGCGCGGGATGGGCGTCGCACTACAGGTGGTCTACATCGCGCTGATGTGCTTCCTCATCGTGCTGATCTTCCGGCTGGTGATGGACTACGTCTTCCAGTTCGCCCGTTCATGGGAACCTGGCAAGGCGATGGTGGTCGTTCTGGAGGCCACCTACACTGTCACCGATCCACCGCTCAAGCTTCTTCGGCGGTTCATCCCGCCGTTGCGTCTCGGGGGCGTGGCGCTCGACCTGTCCTTCTTCGTTCTCATGATCATCGTCTACATCCTCATCTCCATCGTGAGCAGCGCAGCGAGATAGCGAGATGAGGACGACCGTGGACGATACGGTCTTGCCGACTGCCGACGACTACGTAGAGGTGAAGAAGAGATGCCGCTGACCCCCGAGGACGTGCGGAACAAGCAGTTCACGACCGTCCGCCTCCGAGAAGGCTATGACGAGGACGAGGTCGATGCCTTCCTCGACGAGGTCGAGGCCGAACTGACCCGCCTGCTCCGCGAGAACGAGGACCTGCGGGCCAAGCTGGCCGCGGCCACCCGTGCGGCGGCCCAGAACCAGCAGCAGCAGGCCATGCGCAAGCCGGAGCCCCAGGACCAGCGCGGTCCCCAGGGTCCGGGCGCCCCGGTGCCCGCCGCCATATCCGGCCCGCCGGTCCAGCAGCAGCCCCCGCAGATGGGTCCGCCCCAGCTGCCCGGCGGCGCTCCGCAGCTTCCCCCCGGCCCCGGCGGCCACGGCCCCCAGGGTCACGGTCCGCAGGGTCAGGGCCCCATGGGTCAGAACCCGATGGGCGGCCCCATGGGCGGCCCGCCGATGCAGCACACCATGGGCGGCAACCCCTCCATGGGCGGCCAGAACCCGATGGGTCAGGGCCCGATGGGTCAGGGCCCCATGGGTCAGAACCCGATGGGCGGCCCCATGGGCGGCCCGCCCATGCAGCAGCCCATGCAGCAGCCCCCGATGCAGCAGCAGCCCATGCAGCAGCCGCCGATGGGCCACCAGCCCCCGCAGCTGCCCCAGGCCGGTCAGGGCCCCGGTGGCGACAGCGCCGCCCGCGTCCTCTCCCTCGCCCAGCAGACCGCCGACCAGGCGATCGCGGAGGCCCGCTCCGAGGCCAACAAGATCGTCGGCGAGGCGCGCTCCCGCGCCGAGGGCCTGGAGCGGGACGCCCGCGCCAAGGCCGACGCCCTGGAGCGGGACGCCCAGGAGAAGCACCGCGTCGCGATGGGCTCCCTGGAGTCCGCCCGCGCCACGCTGGAGCGCAAGGTCGAGGACCTGCGCGGCTTCGAGCGCGAGTACCGCACGCGGCTGAAGTCCTACCTGGAGTCCCAGCTGCGCCAGCTGGAGACCCAGGCCGACGACTCGCTGGCCCCGCCGCGGACCCCGGCGACCGCTTCGCTGCCGCCGTCCTCCGCGCCGTCGATGGCTCCGGCCGGGTCGATGGGCCACTCCATGGGTGCCCCCTCCCCGATGAACTCCGGTCCGTCCTACGGTGGTCAGCAGCAGATGACCCCGGCGATGACCCAGCCGATGGCTCCGGTGCGGCCGGCCGCGCCGCAGCCGATGCAGCAGGCGCCGTCCCCGATGCGGGGCTTCCTGATCGACGAGGACGACAACTGAGCTGAGGCGGGGGCGGAGCTCTCGTCGGCAGCCGCTTCCCTTCCGGGCCGGGCCCGGGTCACCCCCGCGGCCGACGACCGCCCCGGCGAGGAGTGCGCCCATCGCGGCCAGGACGGAGGGCTCGACGCGGTAGTACACCCAGGTCCCCCGCCGCTCGGAGGAGAGCAGGC
>NZ_JBEOSD010000263.1:0-6296 GCF_040302735.1 Streptomyces sp. NPDC097619
GTCCTGGGCTCTGTGCAGGTGCAGGGCGATCAGGGTGACGGTCTTGCCCAGCCCCATGTCGTCGGCGAGGCAACCGCCCAGCCCGAGGGAGGTCAGCCGGACCAGCCACTCCAGGCCGCGGAGCTGGTAGTCGCGCAGGGTGGCGGCCAGCCCCGGAGGTGCGGGCACCGGTGCCGCGCCGGCGGCGTCCGGGTCCGTGAGCCGGGCCCGAAGCCGTTCGAGGGCCCCGGCCGCGCGGACCTCCACCGTGGCCCCGTCCACCTCGGCGGAGCCGGTCAGGGCCGCGGACAGGGCCTCCGCCGGGGTGAGCTTGCGCTCCTGGCGGGAGCGGGCCCGGCGGGCCTCGGCCGGGTCCACCAGCACCCAGCCGTCCCGGAGCCGGACCAGCGGCCGCTTGGACTCGGCGAGCCGGTCGAGTTCGGCCCGGGTCAGCTCCCGCCCTCCCAGCGCGAACCGCCAGTCGAAGGAGAACAGGGCCCCCGGGGCCAGGAAGGAGGTCGGTCCCACGGCGCCCCCGTCGGCGCCCGCGTCCCCCGGACCGTCCCCGAGCGGGCCACCCCGCCGATCGTTCCCCCCGTCCTCGGACCCGTCCCCGTCGGCCGGTTCCCCGACCACGGCGCGCGCCGTCAGCCGTCGGGCGAGGGCGGGCGGCCACACCACCGGAACGCCCTCGGCGGCCAGGGCGCGTTCCCCAGCGCCCAGCAGTTCGGCCACCTCCTCGTCGGCCAGCTCGACGGAGTCCGGCACGGCCGCCGTGAGCAGCGGGGCCAGCGGCGGCCAGGCCCGGGCCGCCCGGCGCAGGGCCAGGAGGGCGTCCATCCGGGCCCGGGCGGGGAAACCGGGGTGCCCGCCGGCCCACACCTCGGCGGCATCGGCCACGTCCTCGGGTCCGGCCGGGCCCTGGAGCCGGAGCACGACCCGGAAGGCCCCGACCGGGACGGCGCCGGTGGCGAGGGTCCCGGGGCCGTCCTCCCCCTCGGGTTCCGCCGCCGGTACGGGCACCTCCACGCGCAGCGAGATCCGCACGCCCGCGTCGTGCACGCCGGCCACGTCCTCCGCCCAGGCCCGGTGCGCGGGCACCCGGCGCGGGGCGGACGCGGCGAAGGCCGGACCCCCCGCGGCGGCCTCGGCCGCCGGACTGCGCGGCAGGGTGTCGGCGACCGCGTCCAGGAAGGACCGCAGCAGCTCCTCGGGGTCCGGGAGCAGCAGCGGGCCGGGGCCGGGAACGGGCACGCAGTGGGCGTCCGGCGGCATGGCGGCGGCCAGTTCACGGATCCGCCGCAGCTCCTCCGCCCCGAAGGGCCCGGCGCGCCAGGAGTCGTGGTCCGTGGCCGTCAGCCCCGGCAGCAGCAGCCCGCGCGCCGTGAACTCCAGCGCGAGCAGGGCCGCGGCACCCCAGAAGGCCGCCGGGGTCCCGGCGAGGGCCGGCTCCTCCTCGGCCGCCGCGCGGGCCCGGGTCAGCAGCGGCAGTGCGGCGCCGACGGGCAGCAGCAGCACGGACACCGTCTCGGGGACGAGCTCCGAGGAGAGCACCTCCAGCTCCGCGAGCGCCCCGCCGTCGGGAACCAGCGGCCCCGGCCCGCCGGGGCCGAGGAGTCCCGGGCCGAGGAGGGGGCCCAGGGGACCGGCGTACGGGACGGCGTCCGGGGCGAGCCCGCGCGGGGCCTCGCCCTCGGGGAACCACAGGGCGAACCGGCTCGCCCGGGCGGGGTCACCGGGCAGGAAGACGACGGAGCAGTCGATGACGTCCGAGATCTCTTCGCGCACGGATTCCTCATACTTGACTACCGGGGGTCAGGGCGGCCGAGGGTACCCCACCCCGAGCGCCGCCCGCGCACGACCCGGCCGGAGGCGACCCTTCCGTCACGCGGGCCCCGTACGCCACCGCCCGTCACGCCTCGGCAGGGTCCTGACCTCGCCGGACACCCCCCGGACGTCCTCCCGTAGGGTCGGGCCGCGGGGGCCGAGGCCGGCGGTCCGGCCGACCCCGCCCCACCGGACGACAAGGAAGGATCCCGGTTCCATGACCGGTTCCGTCACCGCGGTCAGCAGCGACGCCGAGCACGGCTTCAGCAAGACCGGCCGACCCCGCATCACCCTTCTGGAAGGGCTCGGGGTGGCGGGGGACGCGCACGCGGGGGTGACGGTCCGCCACCGTTCCCGGGTGGCCCAGGACCCCACGCAGCCCAACCTCCGTCAGGTCCACCTGATCCACGGAGAGCTCTTCGACGAACTGGCCGCGGCCGGATTCGAGGTGGCCCCCGGTGGGCTCGGGGAGAACGTCACCACCCGCGGGCTGGACCTGCTCGGCCTGTCCCGTGGCACCCTGCTGCACCTCGGCCCGGAGGCCGTCGTGGAGGTCACCGGGCTGCGCAACCCCTGCCTGCAGATCGACGCCTTCCGGGAGGGCCTGCTCAAGCAGGTCGTCGGCCGGGACACCGAGGGCCGCGTCGTCCGCAAGGCCGGGATCATGGGCGTGGTCCGCCGGGGCGGCACCGTCCACCCCGGCGACGAGATCGAGGTCGAGGCCCCGGAGGGCCCGCACGTCCCGCTCGAACGGGTCTGACCGGCCCGCCCGGGGAGGCCGGGATCACCGGCGGACGGACCCGTCAGGGCCGGCCCGCCGGGTACGGCCCGTCAGGCCGGCCGGACCGCGATCCGGTCCAGGGCCTCCAACAGCAGCGGCAGTTCGGCGCCCCGGCCCACCGGACGGACCTGGCCGGGCTCCTCGTCCAGCAGCACGAAGGCCATGTCGTCGGTGCGCGCCACCAGGGACCAACCGGGCCCGTCCACGCGCAGGATCCGTGCCTCGCCGCCCGCGAAGGCCGACCGGACCCGGCCGGGCGGCGGCGGGCCCTCGGTGGTGTACGCCCGGGCCTCGTCGAGGGCCCGCCGCACCCCCGGGTGGGAGGGCGGCGCGGACGGTGCGTCCGGACCGGACGCGGCCCCCGGGCCGGCGCCGTCCGTGAACCGCGCCCGCCACTCGGCCCACTGGAGGGCGATCTCGTCCGCGCCCGTCCGGCGCTGCGCCGGCCCCCACACGTCGCCGCGGGGCGGCTGGAGCGGCACCCGGCCGGTGCCGTCGGCGCCCTGCTCGGGATCGTGCGGAGCGGGGACGTCCGGGGCGGCCACGGCCAGGTCCACCGGCCAGCCCGCCAGGGAGACCACCACCGTGCGCTCGTCCGGGGAGAGGTCGTACTCCATGCCGCAGTCCCACGAGGCGATGGCGACGGCGACCAGCGACACGTCGTCGACGACCACCGTCCAGCGGGCGCCCTCCTCGTCCTGACCCAGCACCAGCCCGTATCCGGCGGGCCCCGGCTCCAGGCCGAGGAACCGGCAGGCGGCCGGGTAGTCGTCCCCGAGGACGGCGGGGAACCGCGCCGGGGTCAGCAGCAGGGCCGAGAGCACGTACAGCGAACCGTCGGCCTCCTCCGCCCCCGCCCCCTCGCCGGCCCCGGTCCCCGGGCCGGTCGGCGCCGTCCCGACCGCCGTGCCGAGCGCCTCGGCGCCCTCGTCCGTCCCGGTCACGTGCCCTCCCCATCGCTGCTCGTCGGCGCACCTTAACCAGCCGGTAGCTTCACCGTCGAGACCCGGCCGGGAACGAATTCCGGCCGGTCGGACCACACTGCGCCATCACCCGTGCGGGAGGCCCCGAAGCCGCCTACCGGCACGTAGAGTTGGGCCGGCGTCACGGAAAGGGGCCGGCGGGTGCACCGGTACGACAGGCTCAAGGAGATCCTCCGGCTCGATCCGGAGAAGGACTTCCTCACCATCTACCGCATGAGCGCGACCCTGGAATTCCCCTGGGACCACACCAGGGCCCTGGAGCTCGCGCTGTTCCGCACCTACGCGGTCCCCTCCATCGGCCGCCTCCTGGCGGAGACCGCCGAATTCGGCACCAGACCCCAGAAACGGTACGACGACACCTCGCTGCTCCTGGACGCCGTCATCGAGCACGGCTTCGACAGCGACACGGGGCGCACCGCGATCCGCCGGATCAACCGGATGCACCGCAGCTACGACATCTCCGACGCGGACATGCGCTACGTGCTCTCCACCTTCGTGGTGGTCCCGGCGCGGTGGCTGGACGCCTACGGCTGGCGCCGGCTCTCCGGCCACGAACGGGAGGCGTCGGCCCGCTACTACGCCACCCTGGGCCGGCACATGGGCATCCCGGACGTCCCCGAGGGCTTCGCCGCGTACGAGCGCTGCCTGGACGCCTACGAGGCCGAACACTTCGGCTGGGACCCGGGCGGCCGCGCGGTCGCCGACTCCACCATCGACCTGATGGCCTCCTGGTACCCGGAACGGCTCGCCCCGTTGGTGCGCGGCACCAGCCTGGCCCTGCTCGACGGGCCGTTGCTGGACGCCTTCCGGTACGCCCCGCCCCCGCCCGCGGTGCGGAGCCTGGTCCGCGGCGCGCTCCGGCTGCGCGGACGCGCCGTGCGGCTGCTGCCGCCCCGGCGCACCCCGCACTTCGGCCGGCAGAACCGCGAGGTCAAGGGATACCGGGACGGCTACGAGGTGGCCGAGTTGGGCACCTTCCCGGTGCCCGGCCTCGCCGGCTGCCCGGTCCCGCGCCCACCCGGCGGGGACGTCCACGAGTGACGCGTCCCCCCTCCCGTGACGGCGCGGAGGGGTCAGGCCGAGGGCTCGTGCACGGCCAAGGCCAGGAAGTGCGTGTCCTCGTCCGCGTACGAGGTCAGTCGCCAGCCGGACGCGGCCAGCAGGGGGCGCAGATTGTGCTCCGCGCGCAGGTCCGAGGGGCTCAGCTCACGACCCTGCCGGGCGGCGAGGGCCCGGCGCCCGATGGCGTGGAAGAGCGCGAGCCGCCCGCCAGGCCGCACCACCCGGGCCAGTTCGGCCAGGTCCCGGGCCGGATCGGGCAGATGGGCCACCAGACCGGCGGCGAACACCGCGTCGAGGGAGCCGTCGCCCAGCGGCAGCCGGGCCACGTCTCCGCGCAGCAGCGTCGCGGCCCCCTCCCGGGCCGCGCCCGCGGCGGCCGTCAGCATCTGCGGGGTCAGGTCCAGCCCGAGGACGGTCCCGCCGGGGCCCACCGCCGCACGCAGGTGCGGCAGGGCCCGACCGGTCCCGCAGCCCGCGTCCAGCACTCGGTCGCCGGGCCGTAGCCCCGTCGCGGCCACACCGGCGGCGAACCGGGGACCGTCGTCGGGGAACCGGCGGTCCCAGTCCGCGGCCCGGGACCCGAAGAACTCCTGCACGTGCGTGTGGTCTTCGCTCATGGGCCCATGATCCCCCACCCACGATCCATGCAGACGGTGTGCTCGATGCCACCGCGGGTGATCGCACGCGAACGTATCTGCGTCATATTCCATCAGCTTTCGAAATGCGCCCCGTGTTCGTCCCCTCACCCGGACTAGCGTCCCGGGGCCATGGGACACCTGGACCACGCGGCCTACGGCTGGCTGACCCCCCTGCTGTCATACGTGATGGCATCCATCGGCGCGGCCCTCGGTCTGCGCTGCACCGTCCGCGCGCTCGCCGCGACCGGACGCTCCCGGCGGAACTGGCTCCTCACCGCCGCCTCCGCCCTCGGCACCGGCATCTGGACCATGCACTTCGTGGCGATGCTCGGCTTCAGCGTCACCGGCACCGAGATCCACTACAACGTGCCGCTGACCCTGCTCAGCCTGGTCGTCGCCATGGGCGTGGTCGGTGCCGGGATCTTCGCCGTCGGCTACGGCCGGGACCGCGGCCGGTCCCTGGTCCTCGGCGGGCTCACCACCGGGCTCGGCGTCGCCAGCATGCACTACCTCGGCATGGCGGCCCTGCGGCTGCACGGCACCGTCGACTACGACCCGCTGCTCGCCGGCCTCTCCGTGGCCATCGCCGTGATCGCCGCCACCGCGGCCCTCTGGGCCGCCCTCAACATCCGCTCGCCCGCCGCGGTCGCCGTCGCCTCCCTGGTGATGGGCGCCGCGGTGAGCAGCATGCACTACACGGGGATGGCGGCGGTCGGGGTCGAGGTCACCCCCTCCGTCGAGGCCCTCCCCGGGGCCACGGCCATGCAGTTCATCTTCCCGCTCGCGGTCGGGCTCGGCTCCTACCTCTTCCTCACCTCGGCCTTCGTGGCCCTCTCCCCGGCCGCCGGCGCGCGCGGCCCGGCGGCCCGGACCGGAGCCGCCCGCCCCACCGTCCGCCTCCGCCCCGCCGCCACCCCCCGACCCCGGCCCTCCGGCTAGGTCGTGTCTTTCGGATCTTGCCGGTCAGGCCCGCGGCGTCTGGTGCCACTGCACTCGCTGCGCTCGCTCCGTCTCGGCTCTTTGATC
>NZ_JBEOSD010000264.1:0-6252 GCF_040302735.1 Streptomyces sp. NPDC097619
CATCCCGACCCGACGCCACCAGATCCCACAAATCCTGCGGACCCGCCACACCACCCGGATACCGACACGCCATCCCCACGATCGCCAACGGCTCGACCTCGCGCTGTTCCAGGTCGCGGATGCGTCGGTTGGCGGTGCGGAGCTCCCCCGTGACCTTCCTCAGGTACAGGCGCAGTTTCTGCTCGTCAACCGCGCCGCCTCGTGCTTCTTCCCCTGCGGCCTGGTTGCTCATGCCTGTCCGATCTCTCTGTCGATCATGTCGAATATGTCGTCGTCGGAGACTTCGTCGAAGTCGTCCAGTCCCTCGGAGAGGGCTTCGTCGCGGGCGCCGTCCATTCCCCCGAGGACGCCGCGCAGACGGTTGCCGAGGGAGCGCAGGCGCAGCTCGTGTCCGAGCAGTTCCTCCTCGCTCCCCGCGGCGAGCAGGGCCTCCAGTCGCCCGAGGGCTTCCTCCAGGGGCGCCGGGGCGCTCTCCCCGGGGCCGCTGACCCGCTCGTGGAGGAGCCTGACCACGGCTTCCGGTGTCGGGTGGTCGAAGACCAGCGTGGTGGGCAGGCGCAGGCCGGTGGCCTTGGTGAGCCGGTTGCGGAGTTCCACCGCGGCCAGCGAGTCGAGGCCCAGTTGCTTGAACGGGTTGCCGGTGTCGACGCCCGCCGCGGAGGAGTGTCCGAGGACCGCCGCCACGTGGGTGCGGACCAGTTCCCGCACGGCCTGTTCGCGGTCCCCTTCGGGGACGGCCGCGATCCGCTCCTCCCAGGAGCCGCCCCCGTCGGCGGGGGCCCCGCCGACGGGGCCGCGGACCAGTCCGCGGAGGAGGGCGGGCAGCGTGCCCTGGCGGGCCTGCTCGCCGATGGCCCCGGAGTCCAGGCGGACGGGCACCGGCAGTGCCGTGTCCAGCAGTTCGGCGGTGTCGAAGAGCGCGGTGCCGAGGGAGTTGGACAGGGGTTCCACGCCCATACGGGCCCACCGGGCGGTGCTGCCCGCGTCGAGGGTCCCGGCCATGCTGCGGGCTTCCGCCCACAGGCCCCAGGCCAGCGAGGTGCCGGCCAGGCCCGCCGCCCGGCGGCGCACCGCGAGGGCGTCGAGGGCGGCGTTGGCCGCGGCGTAGTTGGCCTGACCGGGGCTGCCGATCAGGGTGGCCACGGAGGAGAAGAGGACGAACGCCGACAGGTCGGTGTCAGCGGTCAGTTCGTGGAGGTTGAGGGCCGCGTCCAGCTTGGGACGCATGACCTGGTCGATCTGGGCCGGGGTCAGCGAGGCGACGACACCGTCGTCCAGGACACCGGCCGTGTGCAGGACCGCGGTCAGCGGCCTCTCCAACGAGCCTATCAGGGCCGCGAGTTGCTCGCGGTCGGAGACGTCACAGGCGGCGACCCGCACCTGGGCGCCGGACTCGGCGAGTTCGGCGCACAGCTCCTGGGCGCCGTCGGCGGCGGGGCCGCGGCGGCTGACCAGCAGCAGGTTCCGGGCACCGTGTTCGGCGACCAGGTGGCGGGCGAAGACCGCGCCGAGACCACCGGTGCCGCCGGTGATCAGGACGGTCCCCTCGGGGTCGAGGGGCGGCGGGACGGTCAGCACCACCTTGCCGGTGTTGAGTCCCTCCCGCAGGTGCTGGAAGGCGACCGGGCCGCGGCGTACGTCCCAGGTGCGGATCGGGGCGTGTTCCAGTACGCCCTTCTCGAAGAGGGCGACGACCTCGGTCAGCATCTCCTGGATCCGGTCCGGGCCGGCCTCGAAGAGGTCGTAGGCCAGGTAGCGGACCCCGTCCCGGGCCGCGGCCACCGCCTCCGGGTCGCGGAGGTCGGCCTTGCCCATCTCCAGGAACCGGCCGCCGCGGGGCAGCAGGTCCAGGGAGGCGTCGATGAAATCCCCGGCGAGGGCGTTCAGCACCACGTCCACGCCGGCGCCGCCCGTCACCTCCAGGAACTCCTCGCGGAAGGACAGGTCGCGGGAGGAGGCGATCCGGTTCGGGGTGACCCCGAGGGCCCGGACGGCCTCCCGCTTGCGTTCGCTGGCCGTGGCGAGGACCTCGGCCCCGAAGTGCCGCGCCAGCTGCACGGCGGCCATGCCGACCCCGCCGGCGGCGGCGTGCACGAGGATCCGTTCCCCGCGCTGGAGCCCGGCCAGGTCCACCAGCCCGTGGTAGGCGGTCAGGAACACCAGCGGCACGGCGGCCGCCTCGGTGTACGACCAGCCCTCGGGCACCGGGACGACCATCCGGGCGTCGGTGACCGCGAGGGTCCCGAAGCCGTCGGGGACCAGTCCCATGACCCGGTCGCCGGGCCGCAGCCCGGTCACCCCGGGCCCCGCTTCCACGACCACGCCGGCGGCCTCGCTGCCGAGGGGCGCCTCTCCCGGGTACGTGCCCAGGGCGAGGAGCACGTCCCGGAAGTTGAGCCCGGCCGCCCGGACCGCGATCCGCACCTCGCCGGGGGCGAGGTCACGGCCCGCGTCGGAGGGCACCAGGGCCAGCCCGTCCAGGGAGCCCTTGCGTGCCACGGACAGCCGCCACGGCACCCCGGGCGGCACCGGAGCCTGTCCGGCGCGCACCAGTCGCGGTACCAGGACCTGTCCGTCGCGCACCGCGAGCTCGGGTTCGTCGGTGCCGAGCACCGCCTCCCAGGGCAGGGCACCCGGGGCCTCGGCACCGGCCGCCGGGTCCGCGTCGACGGCGCCGTCCACGTCCACGAGGACGAAGCGGCCGGGGTGCTCGGACTGGGCGCAGCGGAGCAGGCCCCATACGGGGGCGAGGGCCAGGTCGGGCACGTCGTCGCGGACGGACACCCCGGAGCGGGTGACGATCAGCAGTCGGGCCTCGTCGAGGCCGCGGGCCGTCAACCACCGCTGCACCAGGGCCAGTGCGGTGCCGGCGGTGGCCCGGGCGGCCGCGCCCTCGCCGGCGGGCTCGGCACCCTCCGCCGGGTCCGCGGGCAGGATCCGAGCGACCACGGTGTCGGGGGCCGGGGCTCCCGCGGCCACGGCCGCCTCCAGCGCGTCGAGGTCGGGGTAGCCGGCCGCGCCGGGCACCGGGAGGCCGCCGAGGACCGCGACGCCGGTGGTACCGGTCCGGGTCGGGCCGTCCTCCAGGGCGGTCCAGTCGGTCCGGAAGAGCGCGTTGGAGGCCGGGGCGGGTCGGCCGCCGGCGAAGCTGGTGCGTTCGGCGGGCCGGAACACGAGCCGTTCGACGCCGCCGACGGTCCGGCCCTGCTCGTCGGCCAGGTCGATCCGGAGTCCGGATTCGCCCGCCGGCGCGATGCGGACCCGCGCCCGGTCGCGGCCGGGCTGCTCCAGGTGGACCCCGGCCCAGGAGAACGGCAGTCGGGTCACGGAGTCGTCGCCGTCCGCCAGTCCTTCCAGGCCGCCGTGGAGGGCCGCGTCGAACAGCGCCGGGTGGATCCCGAAGGCCCGACCGGTCTCGGCGTGCTCCTCATCCAGGGCGAGTTCGGCGTAGACGGTGTCGTCCTGCTGCCAGGCGGCCCGTACGCCCCGGAACGCGGGGCCGTAGGCGTAGCCGAGGTCCGCGAGCCGCGCGTACAGCACGTCGGTGGCCAGGCGTCGGGCCCCGGCCGGGGGCCACTGCGCGGGCCAGGCCGGGACGGCTTCCCCCGTGCCGGTGAGCGCGCCACGGGCGTGGCACAGGGCCGGTCCGGCGTCCTCCGCGTCGGCGTCCGCCTCGGCTTCCGGGTGCCCGTCGGGTCGGGAGAACACCGCGACCTCGCGCCGTCCCTCCCCGTCCGGGGCGCCCACGGTGACCTGCACGCGGACGGCGGCGCCGCCGTCCAGGACGAGCGGGGCCGCGAGGACCAGTTCCTCCAGGACGGGGACCCCGGTCCGCCGTCCGGCCGCCATGGCCAGCTCCACGAGGGCGGTGCCCGGCACGACGACCATGCCCAGGACCTGGTGGTCGGTGACCCAGGGGGCGGAGTCCCGGGACAGCCGCCCGGTGAACACCCACTCGTCCCGGTCCCCGACCTCGACGGCGGCGCTGAGCACCGGGTGGTCGATCCGGCCGAGACCGGCCGCGCCCGGGTCGGCGGGGCGGGCCGGCGCCAGCCAGTACCGCTCGCGCTGGAAGGCGTAGGTGGGCAGGTCGATCCGGCGGACGGCGGTGCCCGTGTAGAAGGCGTCCCAGTCGACGGCGATCCCGGCCACGTGGGCCTGCCCGAGGAAGCCGGCGAAGGCTTCGGCCTCGGGGGTACGGGCGCGCAGCGCCGGCAGGAACACGGCCTCGGTGGTGTCCTCGTCGAGGACCTGCCGGGCCATGGCGGTGAGGACGGCGTCGGGGCCGATCTCGACGAAGCGGGTGACGCCCTCGGCGGCGAGGGTGCGGATGCCGTCGGCGAAGCGGACGGCCTCGCGGACGTGGTCCACCCAGTAGGAGGGGTCGGTGAGTTCGGTGGCGACGAGGCCGCCGGTCAGGTTCGAGACCACGGGGATGCGCGGCTCGTGGAAGGTCAACCGCTCGGCGACGGTGCGGAACTCGGCGAGCATCGGTTCCATCAGCGGGGAGTGGAAGGCGTGGCTGACCCGGAGCCGGGTGGTCTTGCGGTCCTGCCACTGGGGCAGCCACGCGTCGAGCGCGGCGAGTTCGCCCGACACGACCACGGAGCGCGGCCCGTTGATCGCGGCGATCGCCAGCCGACCGGCGAACTCCGGCAGTGTGGGCAGGACTTCGTCCTCGGTGGCCTGTACGGCGGCCATGCCGCCGCCCTCGGGCAGCGCGCCCATCAGCCGGCCGCGCGCCACGACCAGCCGCGCCGCGTCCTCCAGGGAGAGCACTCCGGCCACGTGCGCGCAGGCCAGTTCGCCCACGGAGTGGCCGACGAGCACGTCGGCGGTGACGCCCAGGGACTCCACGAGGCGGTACAGGGCCACCTCGACGGCGAACAGCGCGGCCTGCGTGTACTCCGTACGGTCCAGCAGCCCGGCCTCCGCCGAACCCTCGGCCGCGAACAGCAACTCCTTCAACGACCGCCCGAGAAGCGGATCGACGGCGGCGCACACCTCGTCGAGAGCGGCGGCGAACGCCGGGTAGGCGGCGACGAGTCCGGCGCCCATCCCCGGGCGCTGCGCTCCCTGGCCCGTGAACAGGAAACCCGTCCGGCCGGGGACCACGGCACCGGATTCCGTCTCGCCCTCGACGAGCGCGGTCAGTCCGGCGAGCAGCGCGTCGCGGTCCGCGGCGGCCACGGCGGCCCGCCGGTCGAACCGCGCCCGGGAGGCGACGGCCGAGAAGGCCAGGTCACCGAGGTCGAGTTCGGGATGGGCCAGCAGGTGGGTCCGCAGGCGTTCGGCCTGGCCGACGAGCGCGGCCGGGGTCTTCGCCGACAGGACCACCGGCAGCACTGGCGGCAGGTCCGCCGTGGCGGGGGCGGCGGCGGGGGCCGGCTCCGCCGGGGGCTCTTCGACGATGACGTGGGCGTTGGTGCCGCTGACGCCGAAGGAGGAGACACCGGCGCGGCGCGGACGGTCATCCGTCGCGGACCACTCGGCGGCCTCGGTCAGCAGCTCCACCTCACCGGCGGTCCAGTCGATGTGCGGGGAGGGTTCGTCGACGTTGAGGGTTCGCGGCAGCACTCCGTGCCGCATCGCCATCACCATCTTGATGACACCGGCCACGCCGGCGGCGGCCGAGGTGTGTCCGATGTTGGACTTGATGGAGCCGAGGCGCAGGGGGCCGTTCCCGGCCCGGTCCTGGCCGTAGGTGGCGAGGAGGGCCTGCGCCTCGATGGGGTCGCCGAGCCGGGTGCCGGTGCCGTGGCCCTCGACGGCGTCCACGTCGGCGGCCGACAGGCCCGCGTTGGCGAGTGCCTGGCGGATGACCCGTTCCTGAGAGGGTCCGTTCGGGGCGGTGAGGCCGTTGCTCGCACCGTCCTGGTTGATCGCGGAACCCCGGATCACCGCCAGCACCCGGTGGCCCTTGCGCCGCGCGTCCGACAGCCGCTCGACCACGAGGAGCCCGAGGCCGTCGGAGAAGCCGGTGCCGTCCGCCGAAGCCGCGTAGGACTTGCAACGACCGTCCGCCGCCAGACCGCGCTGGCGGCTGAACTCCTGGAGCAGGAAGGGACCGGACATGAGGGTGACCCCGCCGACGAGTGCCAGCGAGCAGTCGCCCGAGCGGAGGGCCTGGGAGGCGAGGTGGACGGCGACCAGGGACGAGGAGCAGGCGGTGTCGACGGTCACGGCGGGACCCTCGAAACCGAGGGTGTACGCCACCCGACCCGAGATCACACTCGTCGTCGTACCCGTCAG
>NZ_JBEOSD010000265.1:0-6212 GCF_040302735.1 Streptomyces sp. NPDC097619
AAGAGGAGCCGAGACGAAGCGCGGAACGCGCGCAGTGCCGCGAGGTGCGGTGCCAGGCGTCGCGGGCCAGGCAAGATCCGGAAGACACGGCCTAGAGTGACGGCATGACGGCATCCCCGAAGGACCCACCGGCCCCGTCCGTACCGTCGGCGCGGGCGGGCCGGCCCCGGGTGTCGGCGAAGGGCGAGCAGACCCGGGCCCGGTTGATCGCCGCGGCCCGGACCCTCCTGGCGGGCGGCGCGGGCGAGCGCTTCACCACCCGCAACGTCGCCGCCCTGTGCGGGGTCTCGCACGGGATGTGCCACTACCACTTCCAGGACCGCACCGATCTGGTGTTGGCCGTCATCGCGGACATCCGCCCGGAGTGGATCCACCCCCTGGAGGAGGCGGCGGACGGCCCCGGCGGCTTCGCGGAGCGCGCCGGCCGGGTGCTGGAGCTGCTGGCCCGACCGGAGAGCGCCGAACTGTCCCGCCTGCACGCCGCCCTGCACTGGCACGCCCTGGAGGACGAGCGCGTCCGCGGGGCCCTGGAGGAGGAGTACCGGCGCTGGCGGGGCTCCTTCGTGACCCTCTTCGAGGTGCTGGCCGCGGAGACGGGAACCGGGGGCCCGGACCCCCGTCTGCTGGGCGAGGCCGTGGCCGCCGCCGTGGACGGACTGGCCGCCGCGGACTCCCTCGGGTCCGCGGCCGACCCGGGCGCCGTGCTCCGCGTCCTGGTCGGCACCCTCGCCGCCGGAGCCGCCGCCACGGCCCGGCCCGCCCGGCCCGCCCGGTCCTGATGCCCTAGAGGGCGCGGCGGGCCGCGGCGATGGCCGCCGGGTCCCAGCCCGGACGCGGCACGGAGTCCAGCAGGAGCCGGGTGTAGGGGTGTCGGGGCGCGGCCAGGACCTCGCCGGTGGAGCCGCGTTCGACCACGGCCCCGTGCCGCATCACCACGATCTCGTCGGTGACGCAGCGCACCACTCCGAGGTCGTGGGTGATGAAGAGGTAGCCCACGCCGGTCTGTTCCCGGACGTCGGCGAGCAGGTTGAGGATCTGGGCCTGCACGGACACGTCGAGGGCGGCCACGGCCTCGTCCAGGACGAGCACGGCCGGTTCCACGGCGAGGGCCCGGGCGATGGCCACCCGCTGCCGTTGCCCTCCGGAGAGACCGCGCGGCAGGGCGTCGGCGGCCCGGGTGCCCAGGCCGACCTGGTCGAGGAGTTCGCGGATCCGCCGGTCGTGGTCGCGACCGGGGAAGTGCAGCCGGAGGGTCTCGCGGAGGGCCGCGTCCACGCTGGTGCGCGGGTCGAGGGAGAGGTACGGGTCCTGGAAGACCATCTGCACCTCGCGGGCCCGGGCCAGCCGGGCGGTCCGGCCGCGGGCGGGGCCGGTGCGGGGCCGTCCGCGGAGCAGCACCTCCCCCGCGTCGGCCCGTTCCAGCCCGACCATGATGCGGGCGGTGGTGGACTTGCCGGAGCCGGATTCCCCGACGATGCCGAGCGAGCCGCCCTCGGGGAGGGCGAAGGACACGTCGTCCACGGCGCGGACGGTGCCGAAGGTCCGGTGCAGTCCGCGCACCTCCAGTACGTTCTCAGGCATCGACGGCGCTCCCTTCGAGCCGGTCGCTGTGGTGGCAGGCGGCCAGGTGGCCGGGCCGGTCCGGGGCCGCGGAGGGTGCGGGGGCCTGACGGTCGCAGACCTCGGTGGCGAGCGGGCAGCGGGCCGCGAAGGCGCAGCCGTGGAGGGGTTCCCGCAGGTCCGGGGGCTGGCCCTCGATGGCGGTGAGCCGGCCCGTGGGCCCGTCCATGCGCGGGGTGGAGGCGAGCAGAGCGGCGGTGTAGGGGTGTCGGGGCCGGGCGAAGAGGGCTTCGGCGGGGCCGCTCTCCGCGATGCGGCCCGCGTACATGACGTACACCCGGTCGCTGATGGCGGCGGCGAGGTCGAGGTCGTGGGTGACGAACAGCAGGCCGGTGCCGAAGCGTTCGCGGAGTCCGGCGAGGAGGGCGATGACCTCGGCCTGGCTGCTGACGTCGAGGGCGGTGGTGGGTTCGTCGGCGAGGAGCAGGGCCGGGTCGCCCATGAGGGCGGCGGCGATGACCACGCGTTGGAGCATGCCGCCGGAGACCTGGCCGGGGTACTTCCCGCGGACGGCCGGGTCCAGTCCCACGGCCCGCAGCAGTTCGTCGGCGCGGGCGCCCGCCCGGGCGGCGGTCATGGCGCCGGTGGAGGTGACGGCCTCGGTGAGGAAGTCCCCGATGCGGCGGAGGGGGTTGACGGCGGCGCGCGGGTCCTGGAAGACCATGGCGGCGGTGCCGGAGCGGATCCGGCGCAGCCGGGCGGGGTCCACGGTGAGCACGTCCTCCCCGGCGACCCGGACGGTGCCGGTGGTCTCGGCTCCGGGCGGCAGCAGCCGGAGGGCGCTGCGGGAGGTGATGCTCTTGCCGGAGCCGGATTCGCCGACGAGGGCGACGGTCTCGCGGGGGCCGACGGTGAGGTCCACGCCGTCGAGGACGGGCCGGGCGGTGCCGGGCAGGGTGACGCGCAGGCCCCGGATGTCCAGTGGGGGCGGTTCGGGGGTACCGGCCGGGCCGGGCGGGGGCGGGGGCGTGGTCATCGGGACCTCCGGGCGACGCGGTCGGCCCACCGTTCGCCCACCACGTTGAAGGCGACCACGGTCAGCACGATGAAGAGGCAGGGCAGCACCGCGGAGAGCGGGTAGCCGTGCTGGATGGCGGTCTGGCCGTCGAAGACCATGCGGCCCCAGTCGGGGGTGAGGGCGGGGATGCCCAGGCCGAGGAAGGAGAGTCCGGCCAGGTCCATGAGGGCGTAGCCGAAGTTGATGGCGGACTGGGCCAGGACCACCGGAGCGATGTTGGGCAGGACGTGGCGAAGGCAGATCTGTACGGCGGAGTGGCCCTGGACCAGGTAGGCGCTGACGTAGGGGCGGGCCCGTTCGGCGAGGACCAGGGAGCGGGTGAGGCGGCTGACGTAGGGCAGGTAGGCCACGGCCAGGGCGAGGACGGGGGCGAGGAGCCCTTCCCCGTACACGGAGATGATCAGGATGGCGAGCAGCATGCCGGGGAAGGCGAAGACCAGCTCGGTGCTGCGGGAGAGCAGGGAGTCCAGGCGGCCGCCGCGCCAGGCCGCGGTCATGCCGACGGCGATGCCCGCGAGGGTGGAGAAGGCGACCACGCCGAGGGGGCCGAGCAGGGAGGTGCGGGCGCCGAGGAGCAGCCGGGAGAGGGTGTCGCGGCCGGCGGCGTCCACGCCGAGGGGGTGGTCGGCGGAGGGTCCGGCGAGGGCCTGGCCGAGGTCCACGGCGTTGGGGTCGTGGGGGGCCAGCCAGGGGGCGGTGAGCGCGGCGAGGACGACCAGGCCGACGAGGGCCAGGCAGACGGTCTGGAGCGGGGAGCCGACGGCGCGGATCCGGGCCAGGCCGGGGCGGCGGGTGAGGACGGCGGTCATGCGGCGGCCCCCCGGGTGCCGAGGGTGACCCGGGGGTCGACCAGGGGCAGCAGCAGGTCGACGATCAGGTTCACGGTCATGAAGAGGCCGACGATGATCAGGCAGATGGCCTGGACGGTCGGGAAGTCCTTGGTAGTGGTGGACAGTTCGAGGAGCTGGCCGATGCCGCCGATGCTGAAGGCGGTCTCGACCAGCACGGTGCAGACCAGCAGGGTGGAGACGATGAGTCCGCCGGTGGTGAGCACGGTGCCGAGGGAGTTGCGGAACACGTGGCGGCGGATGACCTGGCGTTCGGGGACGCCGCGGCTGCGGGCCACGGTGACGTGTTCGCTGTCGAGGGCTTCGAGCATGGCGGAGCGGGTGACGCGGGCCAGCATGCCGATCAGGTAGAGGGCGAGGGCCACGGCGGGCAGGGTGAGGTGGCGGACCGTGTCGGTGAAGCCCTCGCCCGCGCCGCTGCTGGGGAACCAGCCGAGACGGACCGCGAAGAGGCCCTGGAGCAGGACGGCCGCGACGAAGGAGGGCGTGCCGACGGCGAAGGTGGTGCCGACGAGGATGGCGGAGTCGGTGGCGCCGCCGCGGACCGCCGCGATCCGGCCCAGGAGCAGGCCGACGGCGACGACGACGAGCAGGGCCATGGTGATGAGCAGCAAGGTGACGGGGAGCCGGTCGGCGAGGAGCCGCGAGACGTCGGTGCGGTAGGTGAGGGAGCGCCCGAAGTCGCCCTGGAGCACGTCCCCGAGCCAGTTGAGGTAGCGGACGTGGAAGGGGTCGTCGAGGTGGTACTGGGCCTTGACCGCGGCCAGGGCCTCCGGGGAGGCGGAGCGGCCCGCGAGGAGGAAGCTCGCGGGGCTGCCGGGGGCGAGGTACATGGCCCCGAAGACCACGAAGGAGGCGGCGAGGAGGGTCAGGGCCATCTCGGCGGCCCGGCGCGCGGCGAATCTGGCGAAGCTCACGGTGCGGCCCCCACGGAGGCGGCCCACGGGTGGTACATGTACGAGATCGTGGTGGGGGCGCCGGTGATCCGCTTGCCGAGGAACATGGAGGTCGGCCATTCGGCGACGGGGATCCACAGGAGCTCTTCGGCGGCGTGCCGTTGGAGCTGCGCCTCGATGTCCATGCGCTGTTCCACGGGGTAGACGGCGGTGGCCCGGTCGACGAGCCGGTCGTAGCCGGCGTCGCTGTAGCCCGCGAAGTTCATGTAGGCGCCGGTCCGGAAGTTCTGGAGGAGGTCCAGGGGGTCGGTGATGGAGTCGTAGTAGGTGAGCGGGAACATGTCGATGCCCTCGCGGGCGCCCGGGTCGGTGAAGAGGGCGGTGAAGGCGTTGGGGGCGATGGTCTTCAGCCGGATGTCGAGGCCGATGCGGCTGCCCGCGGCCTGGACGGCGGTGGCGAGGAGGGACACGTCCTGGCCGATGGAGCTGGTGGCCATGGTGAGGGGCTTCCCGGTGGCCCCGGCCTCGTTGACGAGGGCCTTGGCCTTCTCGATGTCCTGCTCGGTGGGGGGCAGGGCGTCGAAGGCGGTCTTCAGGGTGCGTTCGGGGGCGGCGGCCCAAGCGGCTCGGGTGGTGAGGGAGCTGGTGACGGTGCCGGCGCCGCCGAGGCCGGCCTTGACGAAGCCGGTGCGGTCGAGGGCGAGGGAGAGGGCGCGGCGGACGCGGACGTCGCCGAGGGCGCCCTTCATGTTCGTGATGTTGACGTTGACGGTGCTGAGGCCCTCACCGAAGTAGAGGGTGCCGGTGCCGCTGTCGCGGAGTCGGGCGTAGCTCTCGGTGGGGATCAGGTAGCCGCCGTCCACCTCGCCGCTGAGCATGGCGTTGGTGCGGGCCGAGGGGTCGGTGAGGATCCGGAAGACGGCCTTCCTGGCCTTGGCCTTGGTGCCCCAGTAGCGGTCGAAGCGGCGGAGTTCGATGGACTGGCCCTTGTTCCAGGTGCCGAGTTCGAAGGGGCCGGTGCAGGCGAGTCCGCCGGTGGTGCCGTAGTCCTTGCCCGCGGCCTCGATGCCGGCCTTGGAGGCGACGACCCCGGCGGCGGTGGCCATGTACTGGGGGAACTGGGAGTCGGGCTTCTTGAGGCGGACGGTGACCTGGAGGGGGCCGGTCCGGGTGACGGCGGTGACGTTCTGGAAGACCTGGGCCCAGGCGGCGGCGTTGGCGGGGTCCGTCTGGCGGCGGAGGCTGTAGACCACGTCGTCGGCGGTCATCTCGCGGCCGTCGTGGAAGCGGACCCCGGGGCGCAGGTCGTAGACCCAGGTGGTGGGGTCGGGGTTGGTGGCCTTGCGGGCCAGTCCGGGCTCGGTGGTGAGCTCGGGGGTCCAGCGCATCAGGCTTTCGCAGACGTTGGACAGGACGGTGTTCTGCGGGTAGTCGAAGGCCATCGTGTAGTCGAGCGTGGGCGGCTCGGCGTACACGGCCCAGGTGAAGGAGTCGATCTCGCCCGCGGCCAGGGGGGTGGAGGCGGAGAGGCGGACGTCGGCGAGCGCGCCCCCGCCCTCGGGCGGGCCCGCGCAGGCCGCGAGGAGCGCCAGGGAGCTGAGGACCGCCGTGGCGAGGACGGCGGGGCGGCGGCGGGCGGGGCGGCCGGGGGCGCGTCCGCGCGTGCGGGGTGGGGAGGTGGTCATCGTCGCGCTCTCTGTTCCGTGAGGGATGCGGGGTGGAGGAGCGGGCGGACCGCCGAACATGAGCAGGTGGTTGGGGAAGACCCGGACCAGGCGGCGGCGCCAGAACGTGAGGGTGCTGTCCCCGGGGCGGGAGACCCACGTGAGC
>NZ_JBEOSD010000266.1:0-6145 GCF_040302735.1 Streptomyces sp. NPDC097619
TTCGTCTGGCCCTCGAACTGCGGCTCGCCCAGCTTCACCGAGATGATCGCCGTCAGACCCTCACGGATGTCGTCACCCGTCAGGTTGTCGTCCTTGTCCTTCAGCAGCCTCCGCTCGCGGGCGTAGCGGTTGACCACGGCCGTCAGCGCCGTCCGGAAGCCCTCCTCGTGGGTGCCGCCGTCATGGGTGTGGATGGCGTTGGCGTAGGAGTACACGCCCTCGCTGTACGTCGAACTCCACTGCATCGCGATCTCCACCGAGGGCAGGCCCCCGGTGTCCCCGGCGACCACGCTGATCACCGACGGGTGCACGGGCTCGCCCTTGCGCGCGTTGAGGTGCGCCACGTAGTCGACGATGCCGCCGTCGAAGCGGTGGCTCACGGACCTCCGGGCCCCTTCCGCTCCGGCTCCGTCCGGCCCCGTGGCCGCGGACTCCGGGTCGGCGGAGCTCGGAGCCGGGGTCCGCTCGTCGGTGAGGGTCAGCGTCAGCCCCTTGTTGAGGAAGGCCATTTCGCGGAAGCGCCGCGACAGCGTCTCGAAGGAGTACGCGGTGGTCTCGAAGACGTCCCCGTCGGCCCAGAAGGTGATCGAGGTGCCGGTCTCCGTCGTCTCCTCGTGCCGGGCCAGCGGGGCGGTGGGGACGCCGCGCTCGTGGGTCTGGCTCCAGCGGTGCCCGTCGGCCTTCACCTCGACGGTCAGCCGCGTGGAGAGGGCGTTCACCACGGACAGGCCCACGCCGTGCAGGCCACCGGAGACGGCGTACCCGCCGCCGCCGAACTTGCCGCCCGCGTGCAGCACCGTCAGGACCACCTCCACCGCGGGCCGACCCGTCCCCGGGTGCAGGCCCACCGGGATCCCGCGCCCGTTGTCGACGACCTGCACCCCGCCGTCCGGCAGCAGGGTCACGTCGATGCGGTCCGCCACCCCGGCCATGGCCTCGTCGACGGAGTTGTCCACGATCTCCTGCACGAGGTGGTGCAGGCCCCGTTCGCCGGTGGACCCGATGTACATGCCGGGCCGCTTGCGGACCGCGTCCAGGCCGTCGAGCACGCTGATCGCGCTCGCGTCGTACCGGGCCTCGACCCGGTCCGCCCGATCGGCGCGGTCCGCCCGATCCGCGCCGGGGGAGGGGGCGGGAGCGGGTGCCGGGGCGGGGGTGCCGGGGGTCGTCGTGAGGGTGGCCGGGGTGCCGGTCGGGTTCACAGGGGCTCTCTTTCGGGCACGGCGGAGACCGCCTTGGCGCGGGCGCGCGGCGGCGGTGCGGGGTGGGGGTCGGAAAGGGTGCGCGGGCAGCCCGGAGGGCGCCTCGGGGGCGTCGGAAAGGGGGTCGGGCGGGCTCGCCGGAGCGGATCGGTGCGTGTTCCACTCTACCGTCCGTGTGCGGCGAACCTAGGGCAGGAAGGCCCCTGAAGGCCCGCGAGGGGGCCGATCTCCCCCGGAAGTGAATCCCCCTACGCCGAGAACCGGAAAATCCCCTGAGGGGCTCCCTGTGTGCCTTCTCGGGGGCTTCGGTAGATCCCTTCAGCTGTCCATTTGAACGTCATTCGCGGAGGTCGGCGAATCACCGCCGACCGACTGCGACCGTCCGCTCGGCGTCGCCCGGAGAGCTCCGGTCGCCCCGTGTCCCGGGGGTGCGACGTGCTCCGGCATGGAACCGGTCTGCCGGGGCAGGCGCAGGGGGCGGCTGCGGCCGCACGTCCCGACGATCACGCCAGGAGGTGATCCGGATGGAGTCGACCGGTGCCCCGGAGCCCGAAGGCCCCCCGGCCGTTCCGGGCGGGCAGCGGCCCGTGCCCCGCGACCCCGGCGCCGACGGTGAGCCGGAGCGTCCACCGCCCGACGAGGACGGACCGCCCCCCGAACCGTCGCCGGCCGAAGAGCCCGGCCCCGCCGAACCCCCCGACTGAGTCACAGAGACAGAGGCACGTCATGATCCTCCTCGGAGTCATCCTCCTCATCGTCGGCTTCCTCACCGGCATATCCATCCTGTGGACGATCGGCATCGTCCTGGTCGTCCTCGGAATCGTCCTCTGGGTGCTCGGCTCCGTCGGACACGCGGTGGGTGGCCGTCGGCACTATTGGTGAACGTCCCGATGTGCAGCGGAGCGGCGGCTGACGCGTGGTGCGTCGGCCGCCGCTCCCCTGCGCCCGGGCCCGGCGCGCGGACCCTGGCGGACGCCTCAGGAGGTGAGCGGCGCGGGGGCGGGCGTCCCGTAGAAGGTGAAGGGCTGCCACCCGTGCTGCTGCGCCAGCTGGGCGAGGGCGTTCGCGATCTCGATCGGCGGCACGTCGTGCCCGGGGGAGGCGTCGGTGATGGCGACGCTGAAGGTGAGGAGCAGCTCGCCCTCGTAGCCGGGCAGCGAGGTGCGGCCCTTGAACTGCGTGCCCGGGGGGAACGCCGGGGCCGTAGCCGCCGCCGCGCTCCGCGCGCCCTCCGCCGCGGTCCCTTCCGTACCGGCTTCCGCCGCCTCCGCGGCGGCGGCGCCGCTCAGCACCGCTCCCGCCGCCGCGGTCCCCGAGTAGCCCAGCAGCGAACGCCGCGATATGCCCGACATGGATCCTCCCAAGCGTGGTGTTCCGGTGGGGTACGTCCCCTTCCACGCCTGATCGTAGGAGCGGAATCCGCCCGCCACGGCTGAATGTGATCTTCCGCCGGAACCCTTCGCGGAGTCCCGGACCGGAGCCGCTTTCCGGAGTCTCCGCCGCCGCTCCGACGCGCCCCGGGCGGAGGCTTCAGCTCCGCGGCGGGTGCTCCGCCAGCCAGTGCCGGGCCACCTGCTCGCGGGTGGCGAACCACGCCCCGCCGCGCCGGGCCGCGTGCTCCAGGAAGCCCTCCAGGGCCCGGATCCGGCCCGGCCGTCCGATGATCCGGCAGTGCAGCCCCACGTTCATCAGCCGCGGCCGGTCCGCCCCCTCCGCGTGCAGGGCGTCGAAGGTGTCCACCAGGTACTCCAGCATGTCGCCGGCCGTCGTGAACCCGTGCACGATCAGGAACTTGAAGTCGTTCGCGTCGAGCCCGTACGGCACCACCAGGTGCGGGCGGCCGGCCGCGGTGGTGTGGAAGGGCAGGTCGTCGGAGTAGTCGTCGGAGTCGTAGAGGAAGCCGCCCTCCTCCGCCACCAGCCGGCGGGTGCGGGGGCCGATCCGACCGGTGTACCAGCCCACGGGTCGGCTCCCGGTCAGGCGTCGGATCGTGGCCACGGTCCGCGCGATGTCGGCCCGCTCCTCCTCCTCGGGGACCTCGCGGTAGTCGATCCAGCGCCAGCCGTGCCCCGCCACCTCCCAGCCGGCCTCCGCCATGGCCCGGGCCGCGTCCGGGTTCCGTTCGAGGGCCCGCCCCACGGCGAACACGGTGGCCGGGACCCCGCGCGCGGTCAGGGTGCGGTGCACCCGCCAGAACCCGGCCCGCGCACCGTAGGCGAACATCGACTCGACGTTCAGGTCCCGCCCGCCCGTCACGGGCGGGGCGCCCACGATCTCGTGGAGGTACCCCTCGGATCCGGCGTCCCCCTCCAGGACGCTGCGCTCCCCGCCCTCCTCGTAGTTGAGGACGAGGCTCACGGCCACCCGCGCGCCCCCGGGCCACCGGGCGTGCGGCGGTTCGGCCCCGTATCCGACCAGGTCCCGCGAAGAATCCGACACCCGGC
Source organism: Streptomyces sp. NPDC097619 (assembly GCF_040302735.1). Taxonomy (NCBI): domain Bacteria; kingdom Bacillati; phylum Actinomycetota; class Actinomycetes; order Kitasatosporales; family Streptomycetaceae; genus Streptomyces; species Streptomyces sp. NPDC097619. The sequence continues at coordinate 3,647 of NZ_JBEOSD010000266.1, forward strand.
GCACCCTACTCCCGCCCGTCCCCGCTCCGGCCCCGACACCACGGACCCGCCGCCGGGGCGGCGGGAAGGCGCCCCCGGGCGGGGCGGTCTAGAGGAAGTTGTTCGGCCAGATCATCGTCCGCCACATGTGGGCCACGGCGGAGCCGTCGAAGCCCAGACCCTGGGCGGGCTGCCGGAAGTGCCGGCCCACCACGTCCTCGAACTCCTCGAACTCCACGTGGGCCTCGGGGTCGAAGGTGTAGACGTCGTTGACCGTCACCATCCGCGCCGACATGTACCAGCGGTGGGCGCGGGCCTCCGCGTACGAGGCCCGCACGTGCGGCGGCGGCTCGTACTCGCGGCCGAAGAACCCCTCGTACGCCTGCGGATAGCCGTACCCCACGCTGTCGTCCGGGAAGTACCGCAGCACCTCGTGCTGGCGGATGGCCCAGGTGACCTCCTCGTCCACGTAAGGCTCCACCAGCTGCGCCCCCCAGTGCCCGTGGTGACTGCGGAGCAGGCCGGCCACCGAGATGTCGTGCAGCAGGCAGGCCAGGACGACCTTCTCGCCCATGCCCTGCTCCCGGGCCCGCCGGGCGCTCTGCAGCATGTGCCGCACGGTGAACGGGTCGAGGGCGAGCCGGAGGCGGAAGTAGTCGGCGAGCGTGGGCCGCTCCGGCATCGGGGGCAGGGAGTGGTTGTCCCCCATCATGAACACCTCACCCGGGCCCAGCGAGGACAGCAGACGGTCCCCCGGCCGGTGCTCGGTGGTGCCGAGCGTGGCGGCCGCCGGGGGACAGATGACGCGCACGTACTTCCGCTGGGGCAAGGCGCTGCTCCTTGGTCGGGGGCGGCCGGAAGCGCCGGCGCCGTGGCCCCGATCCCATCAGGAAGATCACTTTCCGCTTGTTGGTGTTCACCGGTCCGGCGGAGCGTGCGCCGGAATGCGACCGCTACGGGGGACGGCGCGTACACACTTGCGCACGCGGGGGCGGACCCCCGTCGCGCGCCCGGTGCGGCACGCCGCCCCGCGTGCGCACCGTCGTCGGCCAACTACCGCGTCCGCGGCGGGAATACGGCCCACACCTGCGGGCACACGACCGGCATGACGGTCAAGAAGACGAGCGTTCTCGTGTTGGACTGCGCGGAGCCGGAAGCCCTGGCCCGCTTCTACGCCGGCCTGCTCGGCGGCGAGGTGACCGCCGGGCGGGAGCTCGATCTCGTCGAGGTGACCGGAGCCGACGGCGTCCGGATCGCCGTCCGCCGGGACCACGGGTACGCCCCGCCGAGCTGGCCCCGCCCGGAGGACTCCCACCAGGCCCACCTGCGGATCCTGGTGGACGAGGCGGACCTGGACGAGGCCGAGCGGGAAGCCGTCTCCCTCGGCGCCCGCCCCGTCTCGGCCGACGGCCCGGACGGTCCCGGCACCACCCGGCTCCTCAGCGACCCGGCGGGACACTCCTTCACCCTCGCCGCCACGGACGGGACCCCCTGAGGAGCCCGCCGGGACCGCCCCGCCCCCGCCGCACGACACCGCGCACCCCCGCACCCACGGGGGTGCGCGTCCGTCGGCGGGGTCGCCCGGGGCGCCACCCCACACCGCCGGGGCCACCCACGACGGCCCCACGACCCACCCGCTCTCCCTGACCACGGTCCCGAAGGAGCCACCCATGGACTGGCGCAAGAAGCCCGCACCCCCCGCCCCCGACGGCGGGGAGCCCGTCAAGGACCCCGCAGCGCCCGTCACCGATCCGCCCGCGACTCCCGCGGCCCGCCGCGGCCGGTCCCGTCCCGCCGCCCGACCCGCCTACGCGGACCGCCCGCCGGCGCACCCCGTGGTCCGCGCCCTCGCGATGTTCGCCGCCCTGGTCGGACTGGTCCTCTTCAGCCTCGTCCTGGCCCGGCTCACCCTGGAGCCCTCCGCCGCCTCCGTGGACATCGCGCACAGCAACGTCCGACCGGGCGCCTCCATCAGCCTCTACCTCGAAGGCGCCACCGTCGAGGAGGCCGCCAAACAGCTCGGCGGCAACCTGCTCCTCGGCGTCCCCTTCGGCATCCTGCTGCCGGTGCTCGTCCCGCAGACCCGCGGTCTGCTCCGCGTGACCGTCCCCACCGCCGCCGTGATGGTCCTGGTCGAACTCATCCAGGGCGCCCTGGTCGCCGGGCGCGCCTTCGACGTGGACGACGTCATCCTCAACACCGCCGGTGCCCTCCTCGGCTACCTCTTCTTCGGGCGCCGCCTGAGCCGTGCCGTCCACCGGCGCCGCGCCCACTGGTGGCACCGCTGGACCCGGCGCGGGCACCGGGACCCCGTCGTCGAACCGACCCCCGAGCCCGCCCCGGCCCCGATCGCGGCAGGGCCCGCGCAGCCCGCGATGGCCACGGCCACGACGACCGCGCCGACCGCGACGGCCGAGAAGCCCGGCCCCGCGGGCGCGCGGACCGGCGGCCCCGCGCGGCTCCTCGCCTCCCTCCGCCGCCGTACCGCCCCGCGCCGCACCACCTGAGGCACCCCCCTCC
>NZ_JBEOSD010000267.1:0-6074 GCF_040302735.1 Streptomyces sp. NPDC097619
TCTGCATCGTCCGGAGCTGACGGAGGAGCGGTTTCCGGTGAATCCGTTCGGGGCGCCGGGGCACCGGGGTGCGCGCCGCCGTGAAAGCCCTCTTCAACGACCCTTCCGGGGGCCGGGTAACGGTCCGTCAACCGCGCGCCGGGCCCGACCGGTCAGGCCACGACGCGCCCGCCCAGCACCACCCGGCGCGGGTCGGCGAGCACTCCCGGATCGGTGCGCGGGTCGGCCCCGTAGACCACCAGGTCCGCGGGGGCCCCCTCGGTCAGGCCGGGCCGCCCCAGCCATGCGCGGGCCCCCCAGGTGGTGGCCGACAGCGCCGCCGACACCGGGATGCCCGCCTTGACGAGTTCGGCGACCTCCGCGGCCACCAGCCCGTGCGGGAGGGAACCGCCCGCGTCGGTGCCCACGAAGACCGGCACCCCCGCGTCGTAGGCGGAGCGCACGGTGTCGTAGCGCCGCTCGTACAGCCGCCTCATGTGCGCCGACCAGCGCGGGAACCTGCCCTCCCCGCCGTCCGCGAGCCGCGGGAACGTGGCGATGTTGACCAGGGTCGGCACGATGGCCACCCCCCGCTCCGCGAAGAGCGGGATGGTGTCCTCGGTCAGCCCGGTGGCGTGCTCGACGCAGTCGATGCCCGCCTCGACCAGATCGCGGAGGGAGTCCTCGGCGAAGCAGTGGGCGGTGACCCGGGCGCCGAGCCGGTGGGCCTCGGCGATGGCCGCCTCGACCTCCGGGCGGGGCCAGCAGGCCGTCAGGTCGCCGGCGTCGCGGTCGATCCAGTCGCCGACCAGCTTGACCCAGCCGTCCCCGCGCCGGGCCTCCCGCCCCACGTACTCCACCAGGTCGGCGGGCTCGATCTCGTGGGCGTAGTTGCGGATGTAGCGGCGGGTGCGGGCGATGTGCCGGCCCGCCCGGATCACCTCGGGCAGGTCGGGGCGTTCGTCGATCCAGCGGGTGTCGGAGGGGGAGCCGGCGTCCCGGATCAGGAGGGTCCCCGCGTCCCGGTCGGTCAGCGCCTGCTTCTCGCTGGTGGCGGCGTCCACGGGGCCGTGCGCGTCGAGGCCGACGTGGCAGTGGGCGTCCACCAGGCCCGGCAGCGCCCAGCCGGAGACGGTGACGGTCCCGCGGGCGGTGCGGGGCCGTTCGAAGGTGATCCGGCCGCCCACCACCCAGAGTTCGTCGCGGACCTCCTCGGGCCCGGTGAGCACCCGCCCCGTCACGTGCAGGACGGTCCCGCCGTCCCGCGCCGCCGGATCCCTGCCCGCCGCCTGCTGTGCGTGATCGCTCATGGCCGCACTGTACGCAGGCCGGGGATAGTCTCGGCAGAGCGGCCCGGGACGTACCGGGGCGCCCCGGACGAAGAGAGCAGACCCGTGAACCACCCCCTCCTGGACCTCCCCCCGCTCACGGCGGACCGTTTCGCCTCGATCGAGAAGCGGGTCGCGGACCTGCTGTCCACCCGTCAGGACGTGGTGGTCACCCAGGGCGAGGCGCTGCTGCCTCTGGAGGGCTGCATCCGCTCGGGGGCACGGCCGGGCTCGGTGGCGCTGAACGTGGTCACGGGCCCGTACGGCAACACCTTCGGGAACTGGCTGCGGGACTGCGGGGCCGAGGTGGTGGACCTGGTGGTGCCCTTCGACTCGGCGGTGTCGGCGGAGCGGGTGGCGGGGGCGCTGGCGGAACGGCCGGAGATCTCGTTCGTGTCGCTGGTGCACGCGGAGGCCGCCACCGGCAACACCAATCCGGTGGCGGAGATCGGCGAGGTGGTGCGGGCGCACGGGGCGCTGTTCATGCTGGACGCGGTGGCCTCGGTGGCGGCGGAGCCGCTGCTGCCGGACGCGTGGGGCGTGGACCTGTGCGTGATCGGCGCGCAGAAGGCGATGGGCGGTCCGGCCGGGGTGTCGGCGGTGTCGGTGTCGGAGCGGGCCTGGGCGGCCTTCGCGGCGAACCCGGCGGCGCCGCGCCGCTCGTACCTGTCGCTGCTGGACTGGAAGGAGCGGTGGATCGACGGCGGCCGGAAGACGCTGCTGCACGCGCCGGCGCAGCTGGAGATGCTGGGGCTGGAGGCGTGCCTGGAGCGGATCGGGGCCGAGGGACTGTCCGCGGTGACGGCCCGGCACGCGGGTGCCGCGGCGGCGGTGCGGGCGGGGGCGGAGGCCCTGGGCGTGGCCCCGTACGTGACGGACCCGGCGGCGGCCGCCCCGGTGGCGACCACGCTGCGGGTGGCGGACGCGCCCGCGATCGCGGCCCGGGTGCGGGAGGCGGGGGTGCCGGTGACGGCCGGTTCGGCGGAGATGCTCCGGGTGAACCACTACGGGGCGGCGGCCACGCGGGAGACCGTACGGGCCTCCCTGGCGGCCCTGGCCGGGGCGTTGGGCCGCCCGGAGACCGCCGTCCGCGCCGGTCTGGCGGCGGCGGAGGCGGCCTGGCCCGCGGCCTGACCCGCGCGGACGGCGGTCTCCGGGCGCGGGCGGTGCGGGGCGGGGTTCGCCCCGCACCGCCCCCGCTCAGTCGGACAGCGCGGCCAGGAGCCGGTCCACGTCCGCCTCGGTGTTGTACAGGTGCAGGGAGATCCGCAGGGCCCCGGCGCGGGCCGAGGTGACGATCCCGGCGGCCGCGAGTTCGGGCTGTCGGGCGGCCGGGCCGGGTACCGAGACGATCGGGGCCGTGCCGGGGACGGGCGCGTGGCCCAGGGCGACGAGCCCCTCCCGGCAGCGGGCGGCCAGGGCCGCGGTGCGGGCGTGTACGGCGGCGGCCCCCGCGCGTTCCAGGAGTTCCAGTCCGGCTTCGCTCGCGTGGTAGGCGAGGAAGGCCGGGCTCTCGTCGAACCGACGCGCGTCCTCGGCGAGTTCCGGCATGGGTCCGTACACAGCGTCCCACATGGAGCGGGCCGCGACCCAGCCGGCGTGCAGCGGGACCAGCTCCTTCGCGGCCTCCTCGGAGACCGTGAGGTAGGAGGCGCCGCGGGCGCCGAGCAGCCATTTGTAGCCCGCGGTGACGGTGTAGTCGTAGGGCGAGGCGTCGAAGGGCAGCCAGCCCGCGGTCTGGGTGGCGTCGACGAGGAGTCGGGTCCCGTGGGCGGTGGCCGCGGCGCGGAGGGCGGGGAGGTCGGCGAGGCGACCGTCGGCGGACTGTACGGCGCTGACGGCGACCAGGGCGGTGGCGGGGCGGACGGACTCCGCGAGGGCCTCCAGGGGGGCGAACCTGAGGGCGAGGTCCCCGCGCACCACGAACGGGTTGATCACGGAGGCGAAGTCGCCCTCGGCGAAGAGGACTTCGGCGCCGGCGGGCAGTGCGGCGGCGATCAGGCCCACGTGCGTGGCCACGGAGGAGCCGAGGGCGACCCGGCCGGGTGCCACGCCGACCAGGCGCGCGAAGCGTTCGCGGACCCGCTCCACGCGGCCGAAGTCGCCGAATCCGCCGGGCTCCCCCGCCGCGGCCGCGGCGGCCAGTTCGCGGGCCGCCTCCAGCCCGCGGCGGGGCAGGATCCCGCAGGTGGCGGTGTTGAGGTAGGTGGTCCTCCGGGGGACGAACTCCTCGGCGAGCAGGGCCGCGAGGGAGGCGTCGGAGGACGGGGCGTGCGCAGGCGCGGCGCCCCCGAGGGGTGGGTCCGTGAGCTCCATGACCCCACTCTGCGCCAGACCCTTCTCAAAGTCCATGGGCGAAAAACCCATGGCGAGTCAAAGGAATTCTTATGCAGAGGGGGTCGTGGTGGGGCTCCCGGTCAGCCCTGGGGCACCGCGCAGGCCCCGTCGGGCTCGCACGCCTCGGCGTCCGCGGCACCGGCGGACTCCGGCTCCCGGCCGGCCCACGCCTGCTCCAGGGCCTGGGTGAAGAGCGCGGCGGGCTGTCCGCCGGAGACGCCGTAGCGGCGGTCGAAGACGAAGAACGGCACGGAGTTCGCGCCGAGTTCGGCGGCCTCGCGCTCGTCGGCGCGGACCTCGGCGGCGTAGGCCTCGGGGTCGGCGACGGTGGCGCGGGCCTCGGCCTCGTCGAGTCCGGCGGCCACCGCGAGCGCCACCAGGCCCTCGGGCTCGTAGACGGAGCCCTGGCCCGCGAAGTTGGCGCGGTAGGCGAGGTCGAGCAGCTCGGACTGCCGGCCGCGGGCGGCGGCCAGGTGGAGCAGGCGGTGGATGTCGAAGGTGCTGCCGTGCAGGCGGCCGTCCACCTCGTAGGGCAGGCCCTCGGCACGGGCGGTGCCCGCCACGTGCTCCTCCATGCCCCGGGCCTCCTCCGGGGTGCGGCCGTACTTCTGCGCCAGCATCTCGGTGACGGGGGCGGTCACGCCGGCGGGGGCCTTCGGGTCCAGCTCGAAGGAGCGGTACACGACCTCGACCTCGTCGCGGTGGGCGAAGGCGGCCAGCCCCTGCTCGAAGCGGGCCTTCCCGACGTAGCACCAGGGACAGGCGATGTCGCCCCAGATCTCGACGCGCATGTTCCTGAATCCTCCGTTGACGGGTGCGGGTGCGGACGGCGGCGGGCCGCCGGCGGGACTGCCGGATCGACCGTGCCGGGGTGCACAACACCGGACCGGTACGTCTCATTCCCGGGGCGGCTCCCGGGACAGTTCCAGCCACAGTTCGCGGTGGGTGGCGCCGGGCCGCCGGGGGGCCGGTCCGGGCCGCCAGCCGAGTGCCGCGTAGAAGGACCGGGCGCGGTGGTTGTGCACGTACACCTCCAGCCGGACCCGGTCGGCCCCGCTGCGGCGCCAGGCGTCGAGGCAGGCGTCGTGCAGGGCGCGACCCACGCCCTCGCGCCAGTGGCCGGGGTCCACGTGCAGTTGGGCGAGGGTCATGGCGCCTTCCACGGCACGGAAGGCGGCGACCCCGGCGAGCTCGCCGGCGCGGAGGGCGCAGAGCACGCCGCCGTCCCCGCGGGCCACAGCCCGGGCCCAGGGCTCCCGGGTGCGGGCGGGCCCGGTGCCGCCCCGATCCCCCTCCTCGGGGAGCCGGGCGCGGTAGTAGGTGGCCCGGGCGCGGGCGTGGAGCTCGGCGATCCGGTCGAGGTCCGCGGGCACGGCGGCTCTGATCATGAGCATGCTGAGGAGAACGCGGCGGGTCGGGCCGCCGGTTCCCGGCCCGCGCGGGATCCGGTCGGGGGCGGTGGGTCCGGCCGGGCGCGGTCCGCGCGTCCCCGTCGGGTCCCCGCCCCCGGACACCGGTCCCTACGACCCGAGCGCCGCGGCCATCATCTTCTGGGCGACGGGGGCGGCGAGTCGGCCGCCGGCGATGTCGGTGCGGTCGGTGTCGGAGCCCTCGATGAGGACGGCCACGGCGACCTGCTTGCCGCCCTTCTGCCCGTAGGAGGTGAACCAGGCGTACGGGTTGAGGCTGTTGTTGACGCCACGCTGGGCGGTACCGGTCTTGCCGCCGACCTCGGCGCCGGGGACCTTGGCCGGGGAGCCGCCGCTCTCCTCCACCACGGTCCGCATGGCGTCGCGGATCATCTCGGCGGTGCCCTCGCTCATGATCTGCTCGGACTTCGGGTCCTTGAAGCTCTCCAGGACCGTGCCGTCGGCGTCGGTGACCTCGGAGACCATGTGGGGGGCGACGAGCTTGCCGCCGTTCTGGATCGCGGCGGAGACCATCGCCATCTGGAGCGGGGTGGCGGTGACGTCGAACTGGCCGATGCCGGTCTGCGCCACCTGGTCGGGAGACATCTTCTTCTTCGGGTAGGTGCTGGCGGCCGAGCGGACGGGGGTGAACTGCTCGGTGTTGAAGCCGAACTTCTCGGCGGTCTCGATCATCTTCTGCTGGCCGAGCTTGTGGGCCAGCTCCGCGAAGACGTTGTTGCAGGAGTACCGCAGGGCGGTGCGCAGCGAGGCGTTCTCGCAGGGGGCGGTGGCGCTCTCGTTCTTCAGGACGGTGCGGGTGCCGGGCAGGACGTAGGGGTCGGGGCTGACGGTGGGCTCGTCGATGGAGTCGTACAGGCCGGCTTCGAGGGCGGCGGCCAGGGTGACGAGCTTGAAGGTGGACCCGGGGGCGACCGGGCCGCGCAGGGCCACGTTGAGCATGGCCTTGCCCTCGTCGGCGTTGAGCTCCTGCCAGGCCTTGCCGTCGGTCTTGGTGCTGCCG
>NZ_JBEOSD010000268.1:0-6063 GCF_040302735.1 Streptomyces sp. NPDC097619
GGCGGCAGCCTCGTCCTGTTCGACACCCCGGTGGCCCAGAAGCTCTACCTCAAGCCCGGCTACTTCTCCGAGCTGTCCGTGGCCGCCTCCCCGAGTTCCACGATAGGGTGAGCCTCAGGAGGTGCCATGTCCCGCAACCGCAAGACCCCGTCCCACCAGCAGCCCGACGAGCAGGCCACCCTCTTCGCCGCCGTCGACGCCCTGCTCGAAGAAGCCGCCGCACAGGACGCCCTGCCCCACCCCGACGAACGCAAGCGCCTCCGCGAAGCCGCCGGCCTCAGCCAGGACCAGATCGCCAAGGCCCTCGTCGTCCGCCGCGAGACCATCACCTCCTGGGAAACCGGCCGCACCGAACCCCGCCCGCCCAAGCGCGCCGCGTACATCCGCCTCCTCGACGGCCTGGCCACCCTCCACCCGGCCCCCACGGACCCCCGCACCGAGGACGCGACCCCGGACCCGACCCCGGCCACCGCAGCCCCCACACCGCCCGCGATCGCCACGAGCCCCGAGGCCCCCGAGCCCGAGGCGACGACGACGGCCACCCCACCGCCCGCGGAGACCGTCAACGGCGTTAACGCCGTTAACACCGTCACCACCCCCGAGGCCCCCACCCCCCACCCCACCGCAGCCACTCACCCGGCACCCCAAGCCCCCGAAGCACCCCAGGCACCGCCGGCACCCGACACAGCCGCGGTACCCGCCGCACCCACGGCACCCGAACTCCCCGCCCCCACGCCCCCCGTGTCCCCCACTCCCCCCACCCCCACCCCCACGACCGCCGACGGCACCCCGCCGTCAGAGCCCCAGGCGCCCCGGAGGCCCTCCACCCCCACCCGCCGCGCGACGTCCACGGCAGCCAACACTCACGCCTCCCGCACCTCCCCCCTCCCCCTCGCCGTCCTCACCACGCACCCCACCACCACGGCCGCAGCCACCACCAAGCCGCGCGCGTCCGCCAAGCCCTCCCGCGCCACACAGCAGCCGGACAGGCAACCCCTCACGGCACACGCCTCCCACGGCCTCCTCCTGGACTGCCCGGCAACGGACCTCCCCTCCCTCATCACCTGGGCCCTCTCCCCCGAGACCGCCCTGGGCGCCCCCCGCCTCCACCGCTTCGGCAAGGACTCCGACCCCCTCCTCGTCCTCACCGCCGAAGCCACCGAAGCCCTCGGCCTCCCCCTCACCCTCGAAGACCGACGCGGCCTCCGCCTGCCCGACGACCACCCGGTCGTCCGCGGCCTCACCCGCGCCAAGTGGCAACTCACCCGCCGCGGCTTCGGCCCCTGGGCCCGCGTCTACCGCCCCGCCACCGCGGCCACCGGCCGCCAGTGCGTCCAGCTCGCCGTCCTCCCCTGGGGCGCCCTGGACTCCCGCGCCTGGGGCGAGGACACCCCCTCCCTCCCGGCCCCCGAGCTCGCCGACCTCCTCACCGCCTACGCGAGCCGCGTCCTCACCCCCCGCGGCTCCACCGCCGTCTCCGGCCTCGAACTCATGACGGCCCTGCGCCCGCCCACCCGCCCGGTCCGCGACGAATCCACCGGCGCCTGGGTCTCCGCCCCCGTCGCCGGCTCCCTCACCCGGCCCGTGGACCCGGCCCCGCCGGAGGCCCCCGACGAACACCCCGTGGTCGCCGCGCTCTACCCCCGCAGCCACCAGCGGACCCCGGACCAGATCCTCGACGAGGAGGCGTACGACTGGATCCGCGACCCCGAACTCCTCACGGACGCCGAGTGCGCCCGCACCCACGCCGTCGGCATCGACGTGAACATGGCCTTCGCCGCCGCCGCCAACCGCCTCAACGTCGGCACCGGCCCCGCCGTGCACACCACCCGCCCCGTCTTCGACCCCAAACTCCCCGGCAGCTGGCTCGCGGACCTCTCCGACATCCAACTCGACCCCCGCCTCCCCAACCCCTTCACCCCTCACGGCGCCACCCCCACCGGCCCCGCCTGGTACGCCACCCCGACCCTCGCCTACGCCCAGGAACTCGGACACCCCGTCCACCCCACCGAGGCATGGATCCGCCCCGAACACGGCGCCTACCTCGACCCCTGGTACGTACGCCTCCGCGACGCCTACCTCGCCACCATGGCCGACCTCGGCGTGACCCCGTCCCTCACCGAACCCGAGTTCCTCACCGCCATGACGGACCACAAGCAGCAGGACCCCGTCCAGGCCGCCGTCCTCTCCGCCATCAAGTCCACCGTCAAGGGCGGCATCGGCAAGCTCCGCGAACGCCCCCAGGGCATCGGCTACCGCCCCGGCGAACCCTGGCCCGCCCTGGAACGCCCCACCTGGCGCCCCGACATCCGCGCCGCCGTCATCTCCACCGCCCGCATCAACATGCACCGGAAGATGCGCAAGCTCGCCGAAACCGCGGACCTCCACCCCATCGCGGTCCTCTCCGACTGCGCCGTCTACCTCTCCGACGGCCCCAGCCCGCTCGACTTCCTCCCCCGCACCCCCGACGGAAAGCCCCTGCCCGGCGGCTTCCGCCTCGGCGTCAGCCCCGGCATGGTGAAGCACGAGGGCACCCAGCCCCTCCTCTGGGCCGTCCGCATGCTCGACGAACGCCACAACCCCGCCCGCCACATCAAGGGCCACGACGCCGCCGCCGACGGCGAGTAGCCCCCACCCACCCCATCCCATCCCACACCCGTCCCCGAGCCGGCCGGCCCTCCTCCCCAGCCCAGCCCGCCCAGCCCAGCCCTCCTAGCCCGACCCGACGAACAGAGACAGCAACCACCCCATGCCCAACATCGGCGACAGCCTGGACAAAGCCACCGAGGCGAACTTCACCCGCCCCATCCCGAAATCCCCCCAAGCCCGCATGAAGTTCCTCCTCAAAACGGAGAAGAACTCCACCAAGGCCGTCGCCGAACGCCTCGGAATCTCCCAGCGCACCGTCGAGCGCTACCTCAAGGGCCAGATCAAGAACCCCCGCCCCGAACTGGCCGCCCGCCTCGAAGCCGAGGTCCGCAAGAGCTGGCAGCCCCTGGTCCGCAAACGCGCCCGCGACCAGGCCTCCACCTCCACCGGCCTGGTCATCGAGACCCGCGCCCGCTTCGGCTTCACCGCGGCCCCCGGCAGCACCGACGACGGCCGCATGCGCCGCATCACCCAGCACCTGCCGCCCGAGTACGCCTCCCGCCTCTTCGCCGCGCAGGAGTCCGGAGCCACCGAAGCCCAACTCCGCCGCATCGCCGCCGAAGGCCTCCAGGAGATCTACTTCAAGGACCAGGGCGCCCGAGCCTCCGACCTCCTCGTCGAATTCACGGACATCGACTACGTCGAATTCGACTTCTGAGCCGCCTCGCCCGACTCACCACCCAGCACCCCCACCAAGCCCCCTGAACCCCCCTCAGACCGCCCCGCACCACACCCCCGCCCAGATACGTCACCCCACCCTCCCCAGCCCCTCTGACCCACCTCCCTGCCCCCGGACACACGAAAGGGCCGGGAAGGAAACCTCCCCAGCCCACTCGCCACTCGGCAACAACCACCCGCGGACAGCCACGACCCGCCACACTCGACGCCGTCAGCCCGAGCCTCGGCCGTCACGACCGCACCGGCACCCGCAACTACCCCACGGCGTGCAACGTCCGCCGCCGCTTCGTCTCCGCGGCCTTCTTCGCCGCCGCCTGGGCGGCCCGCTTCTTCCGCTGCTCGGCCAGCTGGTCCTGGTACGCCGCCACCGCCTCGTGGTAGCTCGCCACGTACCCCCGGGAGTCCAGCCGCTCCTCCGCCGGCATCTCGTTCACCGCGGCCACGGCATCCTCGAACGAGTTGTACCCCGCCAGCATCGGGTTGATCTGGTAGACCCCGTTACGAACCTTCCGCACCAGCTTCGCCAGCTCCAGGCTCCGGAGAGCCGCGTTCACGCTCGGCCGGCTCAGCTCCAGCAGCCCACCGATGCTCGCCTGGTCGATGAGGATCCTGCCGCCCGGCTCGCTGAGTGAACGCAGCTTCAGCAGCACCCGGTAGGCGGCCGGCGGCAGGTCCAGGTCAGAGAGAAGCCCGTCGGCGTTGACCGCTGCGAATCGCAAGGAGCTCACTGAGCTGTCCCTTCTTCCTTGCGCTGCGCCCGGCTCAGCCGTCGCGCAGCGCGCTCTCTAGCGCGTTCGGCCCGGAGTTCGTCGATGGCCTGCCGCATGTGGTCCAACGAGGGGAACCTCACCAGGTCCGGCAGGCTCCCATCGCTCCGAATCCGCGAGATGGTGCTGTGCTGCTCCACCTTCACGAACTCCCCCGTGCTCTCCGTACCCGGGATGAACTCTGCCACCCGGTAACTGTAGGGCGGGTTGAACTGGTACACACCCCGCCGCACCTTGAAAACGATGCCATGGGACATGATCGTGTGCAGCGCATCGGACGTCTTGGTACGGCTGACATCCAGGATCGTAGCCATCTCCTCCTGGGTAAGCGGAATCCGCCCCCCCGCCCGCTGACAGGCGATGAGCAGCAGGATCAGCCTCAACGGCAGCGCCTCCCTGAAGTACTGGGCGATCACCAGGAAGAACTCCAGGCTGTCCATCGAGAACGCGTTCGGCTGCTCCTGCGTCCCGTAGAACTCCAGCGGCTTGCGCTCGCCCTCGAGCGTCAGCTTCCGGCTCGGGTACTTCTTGGCCAGGGTGTCGAGGTCCCTGACCGGAGCCAGCGGCTGACTCCACGCTGAGATGGCGTCATCAACGGGAAGATCAGGACGCGGCACACGTACCGGGCTCTGCCGGCGCGGCTGTGGCTCTGATGACACGAGGCTGCTCTCCACTTCGTTGATCTGCAGAGATCAGTATGTCAACGAGGGTGACATACATGTCACCCTCGTTGACGTTCAGCGTGTCTTGTGTCCCCTCAGGAGGGACACATCTCAGCCACAGCCCCTCCGGCCCCCCCTCCACCGACCCCTCGTCAAACCATCCCCGCCCGACCCCACTTCACGGACACAACCCCCCAAGAACGTCAGTATCCCCGACGTTTTACCCCAAATACCGTCAGCCTCACTGACGTTTTGCTCGCGATATGTCCCCTCAGCAGTGACACATCGCAACAGTTATGTCCCTCCTGAGGGGACATAACTCGACAAGCGCACCCGCTCTGACCTGCGAAAACGCATCTCCGTACCCTCTATAGTCCCGCCGCCTTCCTTCCGCGGCTCCAAGAACCCCCCGATCCGTCGGATCTGACACCAATCCCTGACACCCCGTCATGGCCCCGAGGCATGGCCTCCCATCCGGACAACCTGTCCACTTGAGGCGCCAGGTTGACTCGATCCCATTTCTAACTGCATACAACTTTGAATCATCTTTTGAATTAACGTTTTTTCTCGTCGCTTGCTCTCAGCTTTTAAGAATCCGTTTAAAGCCCAAAGAAGAGAAAAGAGTTTAGATTTTCTAAACATGTAGCACTAAGGTTCCCTTTAAAACTCGGAGCCAAGCAGAGAGCTTCACTCTCATAAGCGCACAGCACTTAGGAACCCCCATAAAGTGCCCGAAGTAGCAGAGATAATTCGTGTTTCTAGACACGGAACCGCTAGAAACCACTAAAGTCCGAAGCGCAGCAGAGAACTTCACCCTCCTAGACCGGTAGTGTCTAGGCACCCCCAAGCAACACGGAGCGCAGCGAAGTGGTTCACCCGTCCTACACACATAGTGTGTAGGACTTCGCTTGAAAACTCGAAACTGGGCGTTCCACAGGCGCTAAGCTCCTGCGGAACCTTTTAAACCCGTAGCACAACGGAGGGCTGCGGTCACCTAAAGCACAGCGTGTAGGAGGCTCTCTTAAGACTCGGAGCGCAGCGGAGAGTCTTCTATTCCTCAAAAACTCAAGGCCTGAATCACCCTTTAAAGCCTGGAGCTCAGCGGAGAGCTTGGCACTCCTAAACTCCCAGCTGCTAGAAATGCTCCTGAATCACCAAAGCTCAGCAGAGAGGCTTCCCTCTTCTAGCCGCGGAGCGCCTAGAAGATACCCTTAGAGCTCGGAGCGCAGCGGAGGGCTATGCCCTCCTACACGCGCAACGTGTAAGTACCCAGTTTAAAGCTCGGAGCGCAGCGGAGAGCCCAGCTC
>NZ_JBEOSD010000269.1:0-5986 GCF_040302735.1 Streptomyces sp. NPDC097619
GGCCCCGCCCCCCCCCGCCCCCCGCCCGCGCCCACGACCGGCGACACTGCCGCCGGACCCGCCCCACGGGCGATTCTCGAAGCATGACGACGACGACCGAACGGCCTACCACCACCGACGTGGTGCGCTTCGAGAACGTGACCAAGAGCTACGGCACGGTCCGCGCGGTCGACGGCCTCACCCTGACCCTGCACCCCGGGGAGACCGTCGCCCTGCTCGGCCCCAACGGCGCGGGCAAGTCCTCCACCCTCGACCTCCTGCTCGGCCTGCGCACCCCCGACACCGGCACCGTCAGCCTCTTCGGCGACACCCCCCGCCGGGCCGTGGAGACCGGCCGGGTCGGCGCCATGCTCCAGAGCGGCGGCCTCATGGAGGAGGTGAGCGTCCGGGAGCTCGTCACCCTCGCCTGCGCCCTGCACCCGCGGCCCCGCCCCGTGGACGAGGTCCTCGACCTCGCCGGGGTCACCGCCCTCGCGGGCCGCGCCGTGAACAAGCTCTCCGGCGGCCAGGAGCAGCGGGTCCGCTTCGCGCTCGCCACCGCGGGCGACAACGACCTGATCGTCCTCGACGAGCCCACCACCGGCATGGACGTCACCGCCCGCAACGCCTTCTGGGCCACCATGCGCGAACAGGCCGACCAGGGGCGCACCGTCCTCTTCGCCACCCACTACCTCGAAGAGGCCGACGCCATCGCCGACCGCGTCATCGTCCTGCGCGGCGGCCGGCTCCTCGCCGACGGCACCGCGGCCGAGATCAAGGCCCGCGCGGGCGCCCGCCGGATCTCCTTCGACCTCGACGGGCCCGTGGACGAGGCCGCCCTGCGCGCCCTGCCCCACCTCACCACCGCCTCCGTGCACGGCGGCACCGTCCGCCTGCAGTCCCGCGACGCCGACGCCACCGTGCACGCCGTCTACGGGCTCGGGCTCTACCCGAAGAACCTCGAAGTGGCCGGACTCGGCCTGGAACAGGCGTTCGTCGCCCTCACCGAGGCCCAGGAGGTCTGAACCGTGAACGCCCTGGTCAAACTGGAGATCCTGCGCGCCCTGCGCAACAAGAAGTTCCTGTTCTTCACCGTCCTCTACCCGGCCGCCCTGTTCCTGATGATCGGCGGCACCCAGAGCGGCGACACCCCGGCCCTCGGCGGCCGACTGCCCCTCGCCGCCTACTACATGGTCGCCATGGCCTCCTTCGGCGCCCTGACGGCCGTCCTGATGGGCAACAGCGAGCGCATCGCCAAGGAGCGCGCACAGGGCTGGGTGCGCCAGCTCCGCCTCACCGCCCTGCCCGGCCGCGGCTACGTCCTGGCCAAGGTGGCGAGCGCCGCCGTGGTCAGCCTGCCCTCCATCGTCGTGGTCTTCGTGGTCGCCGCCGTCACCAAGGGCATCCGCCTCGAAGCCTGGCAGTGGGCCGCCCTCACCGGGGTGATCTGGGCCGGCAGCCTCGTCTTCGCCGCCCTCGGCGTGGCCATCGGCTACCTGGTCAGCGGCGACACCGCCCGCCCGGTCACGATGATCGTGTACTTCGCCCTGTCCCTGCTCGGCGGCCTGTGGATGCCCACCGCGGTCTACCCGGAGTGGCTGCAGTCCCTCGCCGCCTGGCTCCCCACCCACGCGTACGCCGCCCTCGGCCAGGCCATCGAGCTCGGCTCCGCCCCGCACGCCTCCGACGTCGCCCTGCTCGCCGCGTACTTCCTGCTCTTCGCGGGCGGCGCCGCCTGGCTCTACCGCAAGGACACACTGAAGGCATGAGCGCCCTCCGGTCCGTCCCGCCCGGCTCCCCGCCCCCCGCCCCGGGGGACCGGGAGCCCGGTGCCGTCCCCCTCGGCATGCACCCCGAGAACCGCCGCCAGCTCGTGGTCAAGATCCTCTGGACCGGGGTCTGGCTCTTCTACCTGAGCGCCCCCGTCATCGACCTCGTGCACGGCGGGCACAGCGCCTGGGCCCGCCTGCTGGGCGCCCTGGGGCTGGTGGCGTTCGTGGGCTGGTACCTGTTCCTGATCTTCCGGATCGGCCGCCGGGCCACCGCCCGCCGGCTGCTGCTCTCGCTCGGCGTGCTGGCCGTGCAGGCCGTCCTGCTCACCCTGACGCTGGGCCGCGAGTGGCTGGTGCTCTTCGTGTACCTGGCCATCGCCTGCGGGGCGGCCCTGCCCGCGGCCCTGTCCCGCTGGGCGGTGCCCGCCGCCGCCGGCCTCCTCGTCGCCACCGGGGCGGTGGTCCCCGAGGGCACCGCCTACCTGGTGGGGCTGCTCGTCCCGGCCCTCCTCGGCGGCTTCGCGATGGCCGGGGTCGGTCAGCTGATCCGCACCACCATCGCCCTCCGCGAGGCCCGGGCCACCGTGGCCCAGCTCGCCGCCAACGAGGAACGACTGCGCCTGGCCCGGGACCTCCACGACCTCCTCGGCCACTCCCTCTCGCTGATCACCCTCAAGAGCGAGCTGGCCGGTCGAATGCTGCCCGACCAGCCGGAGAAGGCCGCCCAGCAGGTCGCCGACATCGAACGGGTCAGCCGACAGGCCCTCGTGGACGTCCGGGAGGCCGTCAGCGGCTACCGCCGCCCCACCCTCCCCGGCGAACTCGCGGGCGCCCGCACCGCCCTCACCGCGGCGGGCATCCGGGCCGACCTGCCGCTCGAACCGGAACTCCCCGAACCGCCCGAGCTCCGCGAGGAAGCGGAATCCGCCCTGGCCTGGGCCCTGCGTGAGGCCGTCACCAATGTGGTCCGCCACAGCGGTGCCGTGACCTGCACCGTCACCCTCCGCACCCGGCAGAGCCTGGACGGGACCCGCCTGGAGCTGACCGTGGCCGACGACGGATCCGGATCCGAAGCGGGGCAGTCCGCTCCGGGCAACGGCCTGACCGGCCTCACCGAACGCCTCACCGCCGTCGGCGGCACCCTCCGCGCCGGCCCCGCCCGACCGGGCTTCCGCCTGGTCGCGGCCGTCCCCCTAGGATCGGCCGCATGACCCCGACCGATCCGGCCGACCCGACCGCCCCCGTACGGGTGTTGCTCGCCGAGGACCAGTCGATGGTCCGCGAGGCCCTGGCCGCCCTGCTCGGCCTGGAGCCCGACATCGAGGTGGTGGCCCAGGTCTCCCGCGGGGACGAGGTCCTCGCCGCGGCCCGCGCGCACCCCGTGGACGTGGCCCTCCTGGACATCGAGATGCCCGGCCGCACCGGCATCGAGGCCGCCGCGGAACTCCACCGGGAGCTCCCCGACGTGAAGATCGTCGTCCTGACCACCTTCGGTCGTCCCGGCTACCTCCGCGGGGCCATGGAGGCAGGGGCCTCCGCCTTCCTCGTCAAGGACGCCCCCGCCGCGCAGCTCGCCGCGGCCGTCCGCCGGGTCCTGGCGGGGGAGCGGGTCATCGACCCCACCCTCGCCGCCGCCGCCCTCGCCGAAGGGGCCAACCCCCTCACCGAACGCGAACGCGAGGTCCTGCGGGCCGCCGCCGACGGCGCCACCAACGCCGAACTGGCCCGCGCCCTGCACCTGTCCCAGGGAACGGTCCGCAACTACCTCTCCACCGCCATCCAGAAGCTCGCCGCCCGCAACCGCACCGAGGCGGCCCGCACGGCCCGGGAGAAGGGCTGGCTCTGAGCCCGGACCGGCTCCGGTCCGGGCGGCCTCAGTTGAGGCGGGCCCGGGCCGCCCCGGCCTGGGCCCGGATCCGGACGGCGGCCTCCGGGTCCACCACCTCCACCAGCTCCGCGTACGCCTCCAGCTCCGCCGCGCCCGTGACGAACTCCCCCCGGCCCACGAGCAGCTGGCCCCGCTCGTAGCGCAGCCGCGCCGGGTGCGAGGGCAGCAGCAGGGCCAGGTCCAGGGACCACAGCCGGACGGCCGAGTGCTCGGGCCGGGCCGCCGCCCAGGCCCGGATGTTGTTCAGGATCCGCTGCACGATCTCGAGCGGGGCCGCGGGCTCCAGGTGCTCGGGATCCAGCGGGGCGCCGGTGGCGCTCACCACGAGCAGTTCCGCGTCCGCCCCCGTCAGCGGCCGGCCCCCCGCGTACGGGTCCACCAGCACGGGGTCCCCCGGATCGCCGAAGCCGACCACGAAGTGCCCCGGCAGGGCCACCCCGTACACCGGGGCCCCGGCCCGCCGGGCCACCTCCAGCCACACCACGGACAGCAGGATCGGCAGCCCGCGGCGGCGCCGCAGCACCTCGTGCAGCAGTGAGGACTCCAGCCGCCCGTAGTCCCCGGGGCCGCCGTGGAACCCGCAGCGCTCACCGAGCAGTTCGGCCACCGCCGAGGCCCAGGCGGACGGGGTGCGCAGCCCGTACGGCAGCAGCCCGGCCAGCCGGTCCAGCTCGATCTCGGCCTCGTCGATGCCCCGGTCGTCCAGCCCCGGATCCGCCTCCGTGGCCAGCAGCAGGCACAGCCGGGCCAGGTCGGGGCGCTCCTCCCGGGCCTCCCGCGCGAACCGCTCCCGGAAGCTCACGGCGCCCGGAAGTAGTGGTAGGTGTGGTGCACGGCGAAGCCGAGGCCCTGGTAGAGGGCGAGCGCGGGGGCGTTGTCCACCTCCACCTGGAGCCAGGCCGCCGAGGCGCCCTCCTCCAGGGCGCGTCCGGCCAGCGCCGCCATCACGGCCGTGGCCAGGCCCTGCCGCCGGAACTCCGGGGCCACCTCCACCGCCGCGAACCCGGCCCAGCGGCCGTCCGTGACGCACCGTCCGATCGCCGCCGTGACCCCGTCCCGCTCCACCCGCGCGAACCACACGGAAGGGCCGCTGCCCAACACCTGCCGGGCCTCGGGACCGGCCGCGGACCGCTGGTACCGGGCCAGCCACGCCTCGTCGCAGGTGCGGGAGAGTCCGACGGGCGAGACGTCCACGGGCAGGTCCGCCAGCGGCGCGAGGGCGCCGATCCGGGTCTCCGCCGAGCCGGTCCGCTCCCAGCCGCGCTCCTCCAGGGCCGCGGCGAGCAGTTCCTGGGCGCCTTCGGCCCCGGTGCCCGCCTGCACGTACGCCGGGAGGGCGCGTTCCCCGTACCAGGCCGTCACCCGCGCGAGTGCTTCGTCGAGCGGCACCCCGGGATCGCCGAGCGCCAGGACGGAGTTGGCGCGGCGGGTGAATCCGCCCGCGGCCCGCAGCGTCCACTCCCCGAGCGGGGCGCTCTCGACGGGCTGCCAGGAGCGCGCCGCGATCCGGGTCAGCTCGGCGTAGCCGGCGGCCGGACCGCGGCGCCGCGCCGGTGCCGCGGGCACCGTCTTCCCCGCGACCAGCGAGGACTCGGGGACGCGGACCGTCTCACCGTTCTTGCGTGTGATCAGGAGCACACCCGCGTCCCAGGATGTGAGAACGCCGACCGCGTCGGTGAACGCTTCGGCTTGGCCCCGCTCGGGGTTCAGGAATCGCACGCTCACTCGTCGACCCACGTCATCCAGGGTAATTCGGACTTCGAGCCGTCCGCCGGCAGTGATTTCCACGGCTGTGTGCGCCCCTCCTGTTCGGATCGTGCCCGGGAACGGAGATACTAGGTGCGGGCATCGACGACGCCGCGCTCCCGCGCGATATGGAAAGCCCTACCGAGGAGGAACGAGAGCGTGACCTACGTCATCGCGCAGCCTTGTGTCGACGTCAAGGACAAGGCGTGCATCGAGGAATGCCCCGTCGACTGCATCTACGAGGGCCAGCGGTCCTTGTACATCCACCCGGACGAATGTGTCGACTGCGGCGCCTGTGAGCCGGTCTGCCCGGTCGAGGCCATCTTCTACGAGGACGACACCCCGGAGGAGTGGAAGGACTACTACAAGGCGAACGTCGAGTTCTTCGACGAGCTCGGTTCGCCCGGTGGTGCCTCCAAGCTCGGCCTGATCGAGCGCGACCACCCCTTCGTCGCAGCGCTTCCGGCGGACATCAACCCGGCGCACTGATCCACCGCCCCGGTCGGGCGCCGGCTCCGCCGGTCCGTCCCGGGCTGTCTCCGGCGCGAGCCGTCTCCGTCCCGCGGCGGATCACCCGGACGGCTCAGCCTCACCAGGACAC
>NZ_JBEOSD010000270.1:0-5981 GCF_040302735.1 Streptomyces sp. NPDC097619
CCCGCGGGGGGGCGCCCACCCCCCCGCCCCCCCCCCCGCCGGCGGGGGATCCGCTTGAGTTCTTCCGCGGCGGGCCGCCCGAAGGGGAGCGGCCGCCCATCGACGGGAGATCGGGGGTGTACTCGTGCGGATCGGACTGCTCACCGAGGGCGGCTATCCCTACGCCACGGGAGAGGCGCGACTCTGGTGCGACCGGCTCGTCCGCGGGCTCGCCGAGCACGAGTTCGAGCTGTACGCGCTGAGCCGGAGCGCCGAGCAGGAACGCGGCGGCCGGGTCCCGCTGCCCCCGCACGTCACCGCCGTCCGCACCGCCCCCCTGTGGGCACCCGAGGACGACGGCCGCACCTACGGCCGCCGCGAACGCCGCCGCTTCGCCGGACACTTCAAGGAGCTCGCCACCGGCATCTGCGCCGGAGCCGCCGCCCCCTTCGAAGCCGGCCTCTACGGGCTCGCCGCCCTGGCCCGCGAGGAGGGCGGCCTCTCCGCAGCCCTGCGCTCCGAGACCGCGGTCCGCGCCCTGGAGTCCGCCTGCCGCGCCCCCGGCACCGGCCGGTCCCTGCAACGCGTCCAGGTCACCGATCTCCTCACCGTCGCCGACGAACTCGAACGCGCCCTGCGCCCCCTCTCCCTGGACTGGGCGGAGGGCCTCGGCGCCCTCGACCTCTGCCACGCGGGCGCCGGAGGCACCGCGGCCCTCCCCGGACTCCTGGCCAAACGCTTCTTCGGAGTGCCCCTCCTCGTCACCGAGTACGGGGTCCAGCTCCGCGCCCACTACCTGGAACGCGCCGACAGCCCGCACAGCGACGCCGTCCGCGCCCTCCTCGCCGCCTTCCAGCAGCGCCTCGCCGCCGAGATCTACCGGGCCGCCGACCTCATCACCCCCGGCAACACCCACGCCCGCCGCTGGCAGGAGCGCTGCGGCGCCGACCGGGACCGCCTGCGCACCGTGTACCCCGGCATGGAGGCGGACCGATTCGCCACCGTCGGCGAGGACCCGCACGCCGGCGACCCGCTCACCCTCGCCTGGGTCGGCCGCACCGAACCCGGCAAGGACCTGATCGGGCTGCTACACGCCTTCGCCGAGATCCGCAAGGAGGAACCGGCCGCCCGGCTCCGCCTGTTCTGCGCTCCCGCCCGCACCCCCGAGGCCGCCGACCACCTCGCCCACTGCCGGGCCCTGGCCGCCCAGCTCTTCCCCGACGAGGCCGCCGACGCCGTGACCGCCGGGGACAGCCCCGTCTCCTTCGAGCAGATCGGCGGCCCCGAGGTGCCCGAACCCGCCGACGCCTACGCCTCCGGGCGGGTGGTCGTCCTCTCCTCCGTGGTCGAGGGCTTCCCCGCCGGCCTCGCCGAGGCCATGTTCTGCGGCCGGGCCACCGTCTCCACCGACGTCGGCGCCGTCCGCGAGGTCATCGGCGGCACCGGCCTGGTCGTGCCCCCGCGCAACCCCCGCGCCCTCGCCGACGCCTGCCTCTCCCTGCTGCGCGACCAGGAAAGGGCCGCCCGCCTCGGCGCCGCCGCCCGGGCCCGCGCCCTCGAACTCTTCACCGTGGAACAGAACGTGGCCGCCTTCCGCTCCCTCTACCTCGAACTCATCGCCCGCACCCCGGCCCCCCGCCGCGAGCAGGTCCCCTTCGGCCTGCCCGCCGAGGCCCGGGTCCCCGGCACCTGGACCGGCGCCCCGGCCGACCCCGCCCCACCGGGCCCCGCCGCCGGCCCCGCCGGGATCCCCGCCGCCGAGGGGGCCCTGTGAGCGCCCCCGGCGACCTCCGCGCCGACGGGGCACCCGCGGGCGGCGGCCCCGCCCGGGACGGCGACCCCGCCCCCGCCCCCCGCCGCCGGACCGCCACCGTCGACCCGGTGAAGGTCCTCCTCCACCACCACCAGGACCTCTGCGCCCGCGCCGTGGACCCCCTGGAGATCGCCGCCGGACTGGAGGCCCGCGGGGTCACCGACCGCACCGCCGCCCGCTTCCGCCACCGCGACGTCTTCTCCCTCGCCGAGGAGCTGTACGCCCGGGTGCCCCGCCCCGCCGAACAGCCCTCGGTCCCCGGCCCCCCGGACCGCGCCCCGCGTCCCCCCGGCCCCGCCGCCCTCGCCGCCGCCCTGCTCCCCGGCGTGCTCGGCACGGCCGCCCTGCACCTCCCGCCCCCCGGGCCCGTGCTCACCGCCGTCTGGGCCGCCGTCGGACTCGCCGCCCTCTGGGCGGCCCTGCGCACCGGCCCGCTCCGCGCCCCCGCCGGCCCCGCCGCCGGCCGGGCCCCCCTCGCGGCCGCCGCCCTCGCGACGGTCCTGCTGATCGGCTACGGCTGGTACGACTCTGCCGCCACCGGCGCCGCCGTGGCCCTCTCCCTCGGCCCGGCCACCCTCGCCGCGGGACTGTTCGGCACCGCCGCCGCCGGACGGCTCGCCGCCAGCCGGTCCCTCGACGAGTTCTCCGCGGCGGCCCGCCCCCTCCTCCTCGGCACCACCGGCCTGTACGCGGCCGCCCTCGCCGGACTCCTGGTCCTCACCGGCGGCGACCTCCTCACCGGCACCGCGCTGGGCTGCCTGCTCCACGCGGCCCGACTGCTCCGGGTCCGCGGACTGCCCGTGGCCGCCGCGCTCGGCGCGGCCTGCGCCGCCGAGGCCGCCGCCCGTGCCCTCGGGCTCCCCGGGGCCGGGCTCGCCGCCGCCGCCCTCGCCGTGCTCGCGCACGCGACCCTCGCCCTCTCCCGGGCCTCCGCCCACGCCCGGCCCTGACCCCCGTGGAGCCGACACCACGGACACACCCGGCGCGTCCCACCCGAACCCCGAGCCCCACCGGCCGGCCCGACCGGCCCCAGAGAACGGAATCCCTTCCATGACCCCCCGACCCGACCCCACCGGCACGCCCCGTCGGCACGAAGGAGGCCCGCGATGAGAGTGCTGCTCATCGGAGCCAACGGCTACCTCGGACGCTACGTCGCGGACCGGCTGCTCGCCGACCCGGCGGTCCAGCTCACCGCCCTCGGCCGCGGTGACGACGCCGACGTCCGCTTCGACCTCGCCACCGGCAGTCCGGGCGCCCTCACCCGCTTCCTCGACGCCGTCCACCCCGGCGTGGTCATCAACTGCGCGGGCACCACCCGCGGCGGGGCCCGCGAACTGACCCGGCACAACACCGTGGCCGTGGCCACCATCTGCGAGTCCCTGCGCCGCAGCGGCTGCGGGGCCCGACTGGTCCAGCTCGGCTGCGCCGCCGAGTACGGGCCCAGCCAGCCCGGCTCCTCCACCGCCGAGGACGCCGTGCCCCGGCCCGGCGGCCCCTACGGGGTCAGCAAGCTGGCCGCCACCGAACTGGTCCTCGGCTCCGGCCTGGACGCCGTCGTGCTCCGGGTGTTCTCGCCCGTCGGGCCCGGCACCCCCGCCGGCTCCCCCCTCGGCCGGCTCGCCGAGGCCATGCGCCGGGCCATGCAGTCCGGGGACAGCGAGCTCAAGCTCGGCGGGCTCGGCGTGCAGCGGGACTTCGTCGACGTCCGCGACGTGGCCCGCGCCGTGCACGCGGCCTCCCTCTCCGCCGCGCAGGGCGTCGTGAACATCGGCACCGGCCGCGCCGTCCGTCTGCGGGACGCCGCCGCCGTGCTCGCCCGGGTCGCCGGCTACGGAGGCTCCCTCCACGAGCTGGACGGACCCGGACCCAACGGCTACGGCAACCGGCCCGTGCCGCTCGGCGCCATCGGCGCCCCCCGGTCCGAGGCCACCTCCGACCAGATCGCCGCGGCCGCCGCCCCGCCCTCGTACCCCTACCCCGACGGCTGCGGGGCCTGGCAGCAGGCCGACGTCCGCACCGCCCGGGACCGGCTCGGCTGGCGCCCCCGGATCAACCTGGAGGAATCCCTCGCCGACATCTGGATGGAGGCGGCGTGCCGCATCTGACCAGCACCGGTGCCCGCCTCGCCGCCACCGGATCGGAACGGCTCGGCTTCGGCGTTCCGGGGTACGCGCACCCGCTGGTCGCCCCCGTGGAATGGGCCGAGCTGACCCGGCCCGGCACCCCGCTGCACTGGGCGGTGCTCAACGTCTCGGAGGGGCCCGGCCAACGGCCCGACCCGCACTGCGCCGAGGCGGCCGGGAAGCTCCGGGACGCGGGCGGCAGCCTCCTCGGCCATCTCGCCATGCGAGACGGAGCCCGCTCCTTCGGGGAACTGGTCTCGGACGCCCACCGCTTCCTCGACTGGTACCGCGTGGACGGCTTCTACCTGGCCGGAGCGCCCGCCGGAACCGCCGGACTGGCCGCCACGGCCCGGCTCACCGCCGCCCTGCGCGAGCTGGGCGAGGACCGCGGCCCGCTGCGCACCGTCCTCGGGCACGGCACCCACCCGCACCCCGGATACGCCGAACTCGCCGACCAGTTGGTCACGTTCGCCGGTTCCTGGGTGGACTACCGGTGGTCCCAGGTGGCCGAGTGGACGGCCGAGTACCCGCCGGAGCGGTTCTGCCACTTCGTGCACGGGGTGCCGCGGACGCACCTGGAGGAGGCCGTCCGGATCGCCCGCTGGCAGGGGGCGGGCACGATCTGGTTCACGGACCGCCCCGGCAGCCGGGACCCCTGGGCCTCGATGCCCGGTTATTGGGACGAAATCGTCTCGCGTATCGGACCTGGTGTCTCGGAATGAAGAGGGGCGTGGCAGTGTTACGGCAGAACAACCCATAGATGTTCCCCGCCCGCGCGGGGATGACCTTGGAGTCCCCGTGTCGTTGCCACCCCTGGTCGAGCCGGCCGCCGAGCTCACCGTTGACGAGGTCCGTCGGTACTCCCGCCACCTGATCATCCCGGATGTCGGGATGGACGGGCAGAAGCGCCTGAAGAACGCCAAGGTGCTCGCCGTGGGTGCCGGCGGCCTCGGTTCGCCCGCCCTCATGTACCTGGCCGCCGCCGGTGTGGGCACGCTCGGCATCGTGGAGTTCGACGAGGTCGACGAGTCGAACCTGCAGCGCCAGATCATCCACAGCCAGGCGGACATCGGCCGTTCCAAGGCGGAGTCGGCGCGGGACAGCGTGCTCGGGATCAACCCGTACGTGAACGTGATCCTCCACGAAGAGCGGCTCGAAGCCGAGAACGTGATGGAGATCTTCTCCCAGTACGACCTGATCGTCGACGGCACCGACAACTTCGCCACCCGTTACCTGGTCAACGACGCCTGC
The DNA here is from genome assembly GCF_040302735.1 of Streptomyces sp. NPDC097619. NCBI lineage: Bacteria > Bacillati > Actinomycetota > Actinomycetes > Kitasatosporales > Streptomycetaceae > Streptomyces > Streptomyces sp. NPDC097619. The sequence continues at coordinate 5,167 of NZ_JBEOSD010000270.1, forward strand.
GTGCTGCTGAACAAGCCGTACGTCTGGGGTTCGATCTACCGCTTCGACGGTCAGGCCTCGGTCTTCTGGTCCGAGCACGGTCCCTGCTACCGCTGCCTCTACCCGGAGCCCCCGCCGCCGGGCATGGTCCCCTCCTGCGCCGAGGGCGGCGTGCTGGGCGTGCTCTGCGCGTCCATCGGTTCCATCCAGGTCACCGAGGCCATCAAGGTCCTCACCGGCATCGGCGACCCGCTGGTCGGCCGCCTGATGATCTACGACGCCCTGGAGATGCAGTACCGCCAGGTCAAGGTCCGCAAGGACCCCGACTGCGCGGTGTGCGGTGAGAACCCCACCGTCACCGAGCTCATCGACTACGAGGCCTTCTGCGGGGTCGTCTCCGAGGAGGCCCAGGAGGCCGCGCTCGGCTCCACGATCACTCCCAAGCAGCTCAAGGAGTGGATCGACGAGGGCGAGAACATCGAGATCATCGATGTCCGCGAGAAGAACGAGTACGAGATCGTCTCGATCCCCGGCGCCAAGCTGATCCCCAAGGGCGAGTTCCTGATGGGTACCGCCCTCCAGAACCTCCCGCAGGACAAGCGGATCGTCCTGCACTGCAAGACGGGCGTCCGCAGCGCGGAGGTCCTCGCGGTGCTGAAGTCCGCGGGCTTCGCGGACGCGGTGCACGTCGGCGGCGGCGTCATCGGCTGGGTCCACCAGATCGAGCCCGAGAAGCCGGTCTACTAGGTCGTGTCTTTTGGATCTTGCCGGTGAGGCCCGCGGCGTCTGGTGCCGTGCATCGCAAGGCGCCGGGAAGCCTGCCTACTGGACGTAAT
>NZ_JBEOSD010000271.1:0-5878 GCF_040302735.1 Streptomyces sp. NPDC097619
AGCTCGTCCTTGTGGCCCTCGGCCATCAGACGGATGATCGACAGCTTCAACTCGTCGTTGATCGTGGTGATCTCCTCGGCCCCGGGCATGAAGGGCGCGGCCCCGGACCACAGGTGGTCGTAGACCTTGCACAGGAAGGCCACCAGCGTGGGCTCCCGGATCACCATCGCCCCCGGGGCGCGGCCCTGCACGTTCTGCTCGGGGAGGAACACGACCTCCCGGTCGTAGATGACCATCCGGTCGATCATCTGGTCCGTGGTCCGCACCTCGGCCCCCGCGGCGGTGACGGCCCGCACGTAGGCCGTGGTCGCCAGGTCGCTGCGGACGGTGTGCTGGTAGAGGTTCCTGATGACCATGCCGCGCTCCAGCCGCTCCAACGACTTGGGGAGCGCGGCCTCCAGCAGTTCCGATCCCCGGGCCCCGCCCGGCTGGGCCGAGAGGATCTCCGCCCGACACTTCTTGGCGTGGTCGTCGAGGGTGGCCTGGAGCGCGGTGATGTCGGTGATGACGTCGAAGGCCTCGGCCTCGTTGCGCTGCCTGCGGCTGTCGAAGTAGGCGGGGAGCAGGGCCAACACCTCGGCCCGGACCTCGCTGACGGACGCCTGCAGGGCCCGGATCCGATTCTCGGCCGGTCCCACCAGGTCGACCACGGCGGCACCCGGGCTGATCGGCACCAGCACGTCGGGCTCGCCCGGCATGGGGCGGAGCAACCGCATCCGTTCCAGCAGGCCGGCGATCCGTTCGGCCCGCGCCAGGTCGATCCCCAACGCGGCGGCCACGTCCCCCGCGACGTACCGGCCGCGCAGCACCGCCTGCCGGTAGGCGGAGGCGCTCTCGTCGTCGAGCCCGCCGAAGTCCACCCCGCCCGGGGGGTTCTCGGACATCCCGCTTTCACTCCCCCCGCACCACGCGAACAAGTTGCCAGGCAACTTTACGCCAGGGTCCGGCCCTTGGGCCGGGCCGGTGGGCTCGGCAGACTCGTGGCCGTAGCGACAGCAACAGGCCTTACTTGGGGGTAAGCAGTGAACGGCCTAGAGCTTCGAACCGGTCCGCGCACCACGGCTCCGGCCGTGCGCACCGGCACCGCGGCGCCCGTGGGGGCGGGCGCCGCACCACACCTCACCCGTACCGCGCCCCGGCCGGCCGCGGTCCCCGCGGACCGCGCCGCCGACCGCCCCGGAGCGGGGGTGACTCGGACATGACCTCGTCGGACTGGGAATGGAAGCGCACGAACTGAGCCCGCGAAGCCCGAGTTGCCGAAGCCCGGTCTTCCGAGCCGGCATCTTCCGATCCGGTATCGCCCGAGCCCGCATCTCCTGGGCCCGCGTCTCCTGAACTCCGGTTTCCCGAACCCGCCGTACGTGCCGCCGGCGATCCGGCCGCCTGCGGTCAGAACCCTTCCACGCGGCCGAACAGCAGCCGCCCGGGCGCGGACTCGTCGGTCCCGGCCCAGAACTCGTACCAGTGGGCCCGGAACTCCTCGCGATCGAGGTGTCCGTCGCCGTTGAGGTCGAGCAGGTCGAAGGCCGCGTCGGTGTCCACGCCTTGCCCCGAGAACGCCTCGATCATCTGCTTGTACTCGCCGCGGTCGACCTCGCCGTTGCCGTTGGCGTCGACGACCTCGAACATCGCCTCGGCCGTGGCGTGCACCGCCTCCGGCATGGCGGGCAGGGCGTCGACGACGCCCAATACGTCCTCCAGCGTGACCCGGTCCGCCCCCGACGCGGCGGTGGACAGGGTCCGCCACCAGCCGAGCATCGTCCCCCGCACCACCGTGTCGTCCCCGCCGCCCGCCCGCAGATCGCTCCACCGCTGTGCCAGGAGCGCGAAGTCCGCCTCCGTGAGGTGTCCGTCCCCGTCCACGTCCATCATGCCGAAGGCGAGCCCGACCTTCCGGCGCTGGAATTCACTGGCCATGTCGCGTCCTCGTCACCGTCGTGCCGCTTCCCGCGGCTGCCGCGTCGTCATGGACGGTGTCCGCCCCCCACCGCCGCGGACACCCCCCTCCTGAGGATGGTCCGCCCGGTCCCGCACAAACCCGGGGGTCCCGGCGCGGCGCGCAGGCGATCGGGCGCGCCCCTGATCGGAGGGCCCGTGCCCGACTCGTGTTCGATCGCCCGCGGGACGGTCGCGGGCCGTCCGGATCGGCCCCGACCCCACACGGTCTCCTTGGCCGACGCGGAGGACTCCCTTACGGTGGGCCGTCCTACCGTCCGGTAGCCGCGGCCGCGGCCGCGCGCACGAAGGAGACACCATGCCCGGCATCCCGAAGGCGGGAGACCTCGTCGAGGACTTCCGCCTCCCCGGCGGAAAGCTCGACGGAGACACCTTCCACCGGGGCGAGTACGCGCTCGGAGACCACCGGGGCGCCCCCGTGGTCCTCGCCTTCTATCCCGGCGACGCCACTCCCGTGTGCACCGCCCAGCTGTGCTCCTACTCCGACGGGCTGGAGCAGCTCCAGTCCACGGGCGCCTCGGTGTGGGGGATCAGCGCCCAGGACCTCGACAGCCACGAGCGCTTCGCCCGCGACCGCAACCTCCGGATGCCGCTGCTGTCCGACCCGGACCGGACCGTGGCCCGCGCGTTCGGGATCTCCGCGCCCCTCATCGGGCTCCGCAGGTCGGTCTTCATCATCGCCCCCGACGGCCGTCTCCACTGGAAGCACGTCACCACCGTGGGTGCCACCTTCCCCAAGCCCGCTCTGCTGAGCGAACACCTCGCCACCCTGCCGGCCTGAGGCTCACCGTCGCCCGGCGCAGGCCCGCCCCACCCTCCGCGTCAACGGGGGTTGACACGGAGGGTGTGTCAACCTAAGTTGACATCATGACCGAGGCAACCGAACTGGCGGCCGCCGCGGGCGACCGGGACCCCCGGGTGGGGCTCCGCGCCGTCGCGGCCCTGCGCCGCCTCCTGGAACAACTCGAAGCGGTACAGGTGCGCAGCGCCCGCGCCCAGGGCTGGGCCTGGCAGGAGATCGCCGCCGAGCTGGGCGTCAGCCGACAGGCCGTGCACAAGAAACACGGGAGGCATTGATGTTCGAGAAGTTCACCCGGGAGGCCCGCGCGGCCGTCGAAGGCGCGGTCGGCCGGGCCGAACGCGCCGGCGCCGCCACCGTGGACGAGGAACACCTGCTGCTCTCCCTCCTCGACGCGGGCGCCCTGACCCCGCTCGCCGTGGACGCGGACCAGCTGACCGCCGGACTGGCCGCCGCCCGCCGCCGCGGCGGTCTCTCCCAAGCCGATCAGGAGGCCCTCGCGGGTCTCGGCATCGACCTGGCGGCGATCGTCTCCCGCGTCGAGGAGGCCCACGGCGAGGGCGCCCTCGACCCGGCCCGCGCCCCACGGAGGCGCCGCTGGGGCGGGCACCGTCCGTTCTCCGCCGGTGCCAAGAAGACCCTGGAGCGTGCCCTGCGGATCGCCGTGGGTCGGGGCGACCGCCACATCGGCGCGGAACACCTCCTCCTCGCCCTGGTGTCCCGCCCCGGCCCGGTCTCCGAGACCCTCGCCGACCACGGCGTCACCTACGCCACGGCGGAGACCGCCCTCACCCGCCGCCTGGCGGCCTGACCGCCGCGGGGCCCGCCCCGGCACCTCTCCGGCCTCCGCGTCGCCCCGCCCCGGTCCCGGCCCCGCCCCGTCGCCCTCGCCCTTCGCCACCGCCCCGCCTCGCGGGCCACCGGTGACGGGCGCAGGCTGGAAGGGACGGCGCGGGGGCCGCGGACGGGGGCGCGCGACGGGACGCCCGGTGAGGAGGCGGAGGCTGTGGCCAGGAGCGTCGGTGAGGGTGCCACCGGGATCCTCGACAACCCCGTGGTGGGCATGTCGCCGTGGATCGCCTTCTCCCTGCTCTCGGGACCCGGCCGGTTCGAGTTCTCCGTGGTCGTCGCCCTGCTCATCACGCTGGTGGTCGTGATCGGCGGACGGCTCGCCCGGCGTGGCACCTCCTGGAAGATCCTGGAGGTCGCCGACCTCGTCTTCTTCTCCGTGATGGCCGTGATCGGCGCCCTGGCCAGTGCCGGGACCCGCCACTGGCTGGAGTTCTACGCCGGCGAGGTCTCCAACATCGCCCTGACGCTGATCGCCTTCGGCTCCATGGCCTTCCGCAAGCCCTTCACCCTCCAGTACGCCCGCGAGCAGGTCGACCGGAAGTACTGGAGCTCCCCGACCTTCCTGCGGACGAACTACCTCATCACCGGAGTGTGGGGACTGGCCTTCCTGGTCTCCGCCCTCGCCGGCGGGTACGGCGACCTGGTGCTCCGCAACTCGAACAACCTCTGGACCGGCTGGATCATCCAGATCGCCGCCCTGATCGCGGCGGTCAAGTTCACCGCCTGGTACCCCGGCGTCGCGACCGCCCGCGCCCGGGCCGAAGCGGCGGGACACCCCCGCCCCGCGATCGACCCCTCCGCCCTCCTCGCCCCCGTCGCCGCCCTGCTCGTACCGGCCGGCATCGCCGTGCTCGTCTTCGCCGGCGACCTCTGGTGGCTCGGGGTGGCCATGATCATCCTCGGTGTCGCGGCCACCCGCCGACTGCGCCGGGCCGCCGACACCCCGCCCGTCACCCCCGCCGGTGCCCCGCCCGCCGCCGCGCACCCGCCTCAGCCGCCGCCCGGGAGGGAATAGCCCCACCGGTCGGCCGGTTCCCCGGACTGCAAGATCGTCACGAAGGTCCGGGAGGGGTCATGGCAGTCCACGGCACGGTGGTCAGCGGTTTCGAAGGGGTACGGGAGGAGTTCGCCGCCTTCCTCGCGGCCGAGGAGCACGAGCCCGGCGCCCAACTGGTGGTCCACCGCGGCGCCGAACGCGTCGTCGACCTGTGGTCCGACGGCGTCGAGGCCGATTCCCTCCTCGGCGTCTTCTCCTCCACCAAGGGCGCCGCCTACCTGGTGACGGCCCTCCTCGTCCAGGACGGCCTCCTCGACCTCGACCGCACCGTCGCCTCGTACTGGCCGGACTTCGCCGCCGAGGACAAGGGCGACCTCACCCTCCGAGACCTCCTCGCCCACCGATCAGGCGTGATCGGCCCCGACACCGGCTTCACCCGTCGGGAGATCGCCGACGACCGGGCCATCGCCGCCCGCCTCGCCGGACAGCGCCCCTTCTGGCAGCCGGGCCGCTTCTTCGGCTACCACGCCCTCGTGATCGGCGCCCTGGTCGGCGAGGTCGTCTTCCGCGCCACCGGCCGCACCCTGCACGACTGGTACGAGGAGCGCGTCCGCGCCCCCTACGGGCTCGACCTGTGGCTCGGCCTGCCCGAGTCGGAGGAACCCCGCTTCCTCAGCACCCTGCCCATGCTCCCCACCCCCGAGCAGGCGGCCGAACTGGCGGCGGGGGCGGCGAGCCCGCACGGCCTCGGCGGGATCGCCTTCAACGAACACGCCCCCGACAACGTCGAGCTGTACGACTTCCCCAACGCGCGGGCCGTCCGTGCCGGCGGGCAGGCATCGGCGGGCGGCATCGGCTCCGCCCGCGGCCTCGCCGGCATGTACGCGGCCGCCGCCTTCGGCCTCGACGGCCGCGCCCCGCTCCTCAAGCCCGAGACCGCCGCGGTGTTCGCCCGCGTCCACTCCGAGGGCAAGGACCTCGTGGGCGGCTCGCCGAAGGCCTTCGGCCTCGGCTTCCAGAGCTACGGCCCCGCCTTCCCCGTCCTCGGCGCGGGCGCCTTCGGCCACAGCGGCGCCGCCGGCTCCCTCGCCCTCGCCGACCCCCGCCAGGGCTTCGCGTACGCCTACTCCCGCCGCCGCTTCGCCTACCCCGGCGGCGCCGCCCCGGAGAACACCGGCCTCCTCCGCTCCGTCGTCCACGCCCTCGCCTGACCCGGGGCACCCCGTCGCCCGGAGCCCGCCGGGGACGGGCGACGGGGGTGGGGGGCCCGCTCA
>NZ_JBEOSD010000272.1:0-5757 GCF_040302735.1 Streptomyces sp. NPDC097619
GGCGGACCACCGCGGCCGCGCCCAGCAGGGCCACCGTGGCGCCCGCGGCGCCCGCGGCCGTCGCGTCCTTGCGGCCCAGCCTGCGGCCCGCCACGGTGTGCCGTCCGGCCACCTCCTGGAGCAGCTCCGCGAGCACCTCCTCGTTGGTCCAGCGGGGCCGCCAGCCCGCCGCGTGCAGCCGGCTGCCGCTCACCACCCACGGGTGCATCGTGTAGGCCAGGTCACCGGCCGGGGAGGGGGTCAGGCCGATCCGGTGCAGACGGGCCGCCGCGCCGAGGGCCACCGCCGAGGGCAGTTCCATGCGGCGGATGCCGCTGAGCTCCTCGACCTCCTCCTGCTCCAGCCAGCCCTCGCAGCCCACCGCGAGCTCGCCCTCGACCTTCTCCAGGGCCGCGTACTCCAGCGCGCTGACCAGGTCCTCCACGTGGCAGAACTGCCAGGTCGGCCGGGAACCGGCCACCACGAGCAGCCGCGGGGACTCGAAGTAACGGGTCAGCGCGGTGTCCGTGCCGCCGACCAGGACCGCGGGCCGGACCACGGTCACGTTCAGCCCCGGGTGCGCCCGGGGCGCCCGGCGGCCCAGCCGCTCGATCTCCAGGAGGTCCCCGACGCCGGTGGCCTCGGCGGTGGCCTGGAGCTCGGCGTCCTCCGACAGCGGGACGTCGTTGTCGGGGAGGGCGCCGTAGACCATGGCGGAGGTGCACAGCACGACCCGCCGCACCCCGGCGGCCGCGGCCGCCGTGAGCACCGTCTGGGTCCCCCGCACGTTGTAGGCCGTACGGGCGGCCGGGTCGGTCTCCAGGTCGAGGTCGAGGGCCAGGTGGACCACGACGTCGGCGCCGCGGAGCTTGTCGGCGATGGCCGGGTCCCGGACGTCCAGGACGTGCCACTGGGCCTCGGCGCACTCCCCGCGCCGCTCGTCGATGGCGAGGACCCTCCGGACCTCCTCGGAGGCCGCCAGGCGCTCCGTGAGCGCGGCGCCGACGCCCGAGGCGGCACCGGTCACGGCGATCACGGGGCCGCGGCCCCCGCTGTTTCGCCCAGCGCGAATTTCGGGGTCGTGTGCTGCTCGAACCTGTGGATCAGGGGAACTCACCGGGCGTCTCCAGCGGTTGTCTTCAGTAGGTGGGCGTCCTGACGCGTACCTACCAGGTGACGTCCATCCTGCCGCAGCGCCGGAGCCGGCGGAGCACCGAGCCCGGAACCGGGCGCGGTGTCTACGCTGGGGGGTGTTGTCGGACCATCCCCGTCGGCGCCCCGCCGGCGGCCTTAAGAGCCGAGGAAACCGTGAGTGACACCCCATTCGGATTCGGGCTTCCGCCGGAGGAGCCGGAGAACGGCGACGAGGGCAAGAAGAAGGGCCAGGACGGGCCCGCGAATCCGTTCGGGTTCGGAGCGGCCGGTCTGCCCGGCGGAGCGGACAACCCGTTCGCCGCGATGTTCGGCTCGATGAACCCGGGCGACCTCGGCGCGGCCTTCCAGCAGCTCGGCCAGATGCTGAGCTACGAGGGCGGTCCCGTGAACTGGGACATGGCCAAGGACATCGCCCGGCAGACGGTGGCGCAGGGCACCTCCGACGGGGTCAAGGACAGCAGCGTCGGCATCGCCGAGAAGGCCGCCGTGGAAGAGGCCGTCCGGCTCGCCGACCTGTGGCTGGACGGGGTCACCTCGCTGCCCTCCGGTGCCGGATCGGCGGTGGCCTGGAGCCGCGCCGAGTGGGTCGAGGCGACCCTCCCGGTGTGGAAGGAGCTGGTGGACCCGGTGGCCGAGCGCGTGGGCGCGGCCATGGGCGGGGTGCTGCCGGAGGAGATGCAGGCCATGGCCGGGCCGCTGCTCGGCATGATGCGCTCCATGGGCGGGGCCATGTTCGGCCAGCAGATCGGGCAGGCCGTGGGCACGCTGGCGGGCGAGGTCGTGGGCTCCACCGACATCGGGCTGCCGCTGGGCCCGGCCGGGAAGGCCGCGCTGCTCCCGCTGAACGTCGCCGCCTTCGGCAAGGACCTGGGCGTCCCCTCGGACGAGGTCCGGTTGTACCTGGCCCTGCGCGAGGCCGCCCACCAGCGGCTCTTCGCGCACGTGCCGTGGCTGCGCTCGCACCTGTTCGGCGCGGTCGAGGGCTACGCCCAGGGCATCAAGGTGGACACCTCCAAGCTGGAGGACGTGGTCGGCCGGCTGGACCCGTCCAACCCGGAGCAGCTGCAGGAGGCCCTGCAGGGCGGCATGTTCCAGCCGCAGGACACCCCCGAGCAGAAGGCGGCCCTGGCCCGGCTGGAGACGGCGCTCGCGCTGGTCGAGGGCTGGGTGGACGCGGTGGTCCACGAGGCCGCGAAGCCCCGGCTGACCTCGGCGGACGCGCTCCGCGAGACGCTGCGGCGGCGGCGCGCCTCCGGCGGTCCCGCCGAGCAGACCTTCGCCACGCTGATCGGGCTGGAGCTGCGGCCGCGCCGACTGCGGGACGCGGCCCGGCTGTGGGCCTCGCTCAGCGACGCCCGCGGCGCGGACGGCCGGGACGCCCTCTGGGAGCACCCCGACATGCTGCCCACGGCCACGGACCTGGACGACCCGGACGGTTTCGTCCACCGGGAGCACCTGGACTTCTCCGAGCTCGACAAGATGCTCGGCGAAGCGGCGGAGAAGCGCGACGAGGACGGCGAAGACCAGAAGTGAGCCTGCACGAAGACGCGGTCCTCGTCCTGAAGGGCTTCGAGGGGCAGCCGGAGCTGCGCGAGGTCTACCTGGAGCACCTGGCGGCCCACCCGGACGGGGTGTACAAGCCCTGCACGGCGGGGCACGTCACGGGCAGCGCCCTGGTGATCGACCCGGCCGGCGGGCGGGTGCTGCTGACCCTGCACAAGAAGCTCGGCATGTGGCTGCAGATGGGCGGGCACTGCGAGCCCGGGGACACCACCCTGGCCGGGGTGGCGCTGCGCGAGGCCCGCGAGGAGTCCGGGATCGAGGAGGGGCTGACCCTGCTGCCCGGTGGTCCGGTGCGGCTGGACCGGCACGCGATCCCGTCGCCCTGCAACTGGCACCTGGACGTGCAGTACGCGGCCGTGGTCCCGCCGGAGGCGGTGGCCCGGATCAGCGAGGAGTCGTTGGACCTGCGCTGGTTCCCGTACGAGCGGGTCGCGGAGGTCGCCGACGCCTCGGTGGTGCGGCTGGTCGAGGCCACGCTCGCGCGGCTCTGACGCGGAGACGGAGGAGGGGCGGTCCCGCGTGCTGCGGGGCCGCCCCTTTCCGTGCGTCCGTGGGTCCCGGTGCGTCGCCGTGCCGTGACGGGGCGCGCCGGGCCGCGGTCAGGCCCGGCTGCCGCCGAGCGAGTTGCCGCGCATGCCGAGGCCGAGCATGCCGCCGCGCAGGTGGGTGGGGGGCAGCAGCTCGCTGGGCTGGATGAGGACGTGCCCCTGGCCCTGGAACTGCATCTCCCAGCCCTCGCCGCTGGAGCCCCGGCGGCGCCATACGGCGGAGGTGGAGGTGGGTGCCTGGAGCTGGGTGCGCAGGGAGGTGGACCAGGCGATGACGGCGTCGGCGTCGGCGCAGATGTTCTTGCCGGGGCCCACTTCGAGGACGAGCGGCTCCCCGGAGGTGAGCAGGGCGACCTCGCCCGCGCCGCTGAGCTCCAGGTTGTACGCGCCGGCCGAGGCGATCTCGACGGCGCTGTCCACGGCGACGATGCCGACGCCGAGGGTGGAGTCGAAGGCCAGGACGTACTTGCTGTCGACGGTCACTCCGCGGCCGACCTCCATGACGTGGACGTGCTGGGCGAAGTTGGCCAGGTAGACGTGGCCGTTGCCCTTGCACTTCATCAGTTCCAGGCCCTCGCCGGTCATGTGCCGGACGTTGCGCCAGCTGTTGTTCCGGTACTGGCTCTGGAAGTCGATCTGCCCCTCGAAGGCGACCATGGCGCCCTGGCGGGCCAGGACGGAACCGCCGCCCTGGTTGACGTCCACCTTGAGGAGCTGGGGGTTCTGCAGGGTGTAGCGGCCGGTGGACGGTACCGGGACGTGCGCGAAGAGTGTGCTGTGCATGGTGGGTCGGTGCTCCTCTCAGCCCCGGATCTTGAAACGGTCGCCGGTGTCCTCGCTGGGCTGGACGACGACGAAGCCCTGGCCCTTGAAGCCGATCTGGAGGGCCTCGCCGCTGCCGCGGCCGATGAGGGCGCTCGCCTTGACCGTGCGGCGGGGCTTGAGCTCCAGGCCGGTGGTCCAGCCGATCAGGGCGTCGGGGTCCACGTAGGTCTCGCGCTCGGCACAGTCCAGGACGGTGGGGACGCCGCGGCTGACCAGGGCGACCCAGCCGGTGCCGCGGACGACGAGGTTGGTGAGGCCGGAGCCGGAGAGCTTGGCCAGGCCCTTCACCGGCTCGATGGTGAGCTGGAGGGTGGCGTCGCAGGCCAGCAGGGTGGCGCCGTTGACGGACAGGGCCTCGTCGTTGAGGTGGACGACGAGGACGTCCGCCCCGTAGTCCGCGAGGTAGAGGTCGCCGTCGCCGCGGCACAGCATCAGCCGGCCGCCTTCGCCGGTGACCATCTCCTCGGCGCTGCGGCGCAGGGTGGCGGGGGCCGCGTCGAACTGGACGTAGCCGTCGTAGGCGATCATCGACCCGGCCTTGGCGATCAGGTCGTGCCCGGTGGCCATGGTGACCTTGAGGGTCTTGGCGTTGTGGACGGCCATCCGGGTGCCGGTGGCTTCGGCGCGGGCGCCGAGTGACTGGAGGTCCATGCTCTGGCTCACACCTCGAAGGGCTGGACGACGACGAAGTTGCCCGGGGCGCCCCGGAACTGGAGGTTGACGGCCTCCCCGGTGCGGCTGGCGTAGCCGGAGCGGCGCAGCCGGAGCGCGGTGGTGGTGACCGCCTGGGCCCCCGCCGACCAGGCGATGACGGCGTTGCCGTCGACGTAGGTGGCCGGGCCCACGGGGAGCACCACGGGGGTGCCACGGGTCTTGACCACCACGGCGCCGGTGCCGGAGAACAGCATCGAGAACAGGCCGCCGCCGGGCAGGCCGGCGCCTTCGATCCGACGGACCTCGGTGGTCAGCGACTCGTCGAACGCGAGCACGCCCGCGGCGCTGGTGTACAGCTGGTCGTGGCCTTCGAGGCGGATCACGAAGAGCTTGCTGGCCTCGTCGGCGAGGAAGACCTCGCCGTCGCCGGAGCAGCGCATCAGGGACAGGCCCTGGCCGGTGAGGGCGCCGGTGAGCTTGCCCAGGACGCCGGAGCCCTTGTGGGCGAAGTCGATGTCGCCCTGGTAGGCGACCATGCTGCCCTGCTTGGCGAGGATCGGCTGGTTCTTGCTGAGGGTGACGCGGACCTGCTGGGGGTTCTGCTCGGTCCAGCGCTCGCCCGCGGCGGCCTCGGCGTACTTGGTGAGGACCACGCGCAGGCCCGCCTCGGGCGGCGGCGGTGCGAGGGGCGCGACGGCGCCGAAGGGCGGGGCGCCCGGGGGCACCGCGCCGGGCGGACCGTACGAACCGGGGGCCGGGGCGCCGGGCGGGGCGTACGAGCCGGGGGCCGCGGGGGCGCCGGGAGCGAAGGGGGCGGGCGCCGGGGCGGGCGCGGGTGCCGGGGTGAACGGCGGCGGCACGGCGGCGGGCTGCGCGAAGGGCGCGGCCGGGGCCGGCGGGGCCTGCGGCGCGGGGGCCGGTGCCGGGGCGCCGTAGGAGACGGTCTGCGGGGCCGGGGCCCCGAAGGCGGGCGCGGGCGCCGTCATGACGGTCCGCGCGGCCGTCGAGTCCGGGGCCGTGGTCCTCAACCACG
>NZ_JBEOSD010000273.1:0-5631 GCF_040302735.1 Streptomyces sp. NPDC097619
CCTCTCCGCGCCCCCCCCCCCTCTCCCCCGCCGGCGGGGCCCGGTGGCGCCCGGACCCCGGGGCGGGCCGGCCCGCCCGGGACTCCCGCGCGGGCCGCGGTCCGGACCGGCGGGCGGAGATCCTGAGCGGCGCCGCCCGGGTGATCGCCCGCCAGGGGGTGCGCGGCCTGCGGGTCGCGGACCTGGCGGCCGAGGCCGGCGTCTCCACGGGGCTCGTCTACTACCACTTCAAGGACCGACCGGGCCTGCTCCGGCAGGCCCTGGCCTTCATCGGGGACCGCGCCGACCGCTACACCCTGGCCGCCGACGAGCAGGCTCCGCCCGGCCCGGCGGAGTCCGCCGGGCCCCGGCAGGCGCTGGAGCGGATGCTCCTGCTGGAGTTCCAGGACCTGCCCGAGGTGCGCGAGAACAGCACCGCCTGGGGCGAGCTGCGCGCGCACTCCGTCTTCGACCCGGAGCTGCGGGAGGACCTGGCCGCGGCGGGGGCCGCCTGGACCGCCGAGGTGGCCGACCATCTGGTCGCCCTGCACCCGGAGGCCCCGGCCCCGGCCGTGACGGCCGCCGCCGAGCGACTCACGGCCCTGCTGGAGGGGTTGAGCGTGCGCTGGCTGAGCGGATTGATCCCCCTGGAACACGCCCGTGAGCTGCTGCGGACGGCCGTCGGAGTGGAAACGGGGCGTCTCGGTTGCCCCGGAGAGGCGAATTGACTGAAATTCCAGTCAGTGCCACAGTGACGACACGAGGCCGCACCACTTCTTCGTGCCGAGCGGCCGTTCGCAGCGCGGATCGCGCACCCTTGTCCGTAAGGCCCGGTTTGTCGGCCTCCGTGACACCCGCGGCCCGCTCTGGCGGATGCACCCCGTCCGCCAGCACACGATCGGAGTTCCCCGTGTCCTTCCTGCCCCCCACCCGCCGCACCGCCCTCCGTGCCCTCGCCGGGATCGGCGCCGCCATCGCGGGCGTCTCGGCCTGCGGCCCCACCGCGGCCGGAGTGCAGTCCGGCTCCGGCGCCTCTCCGCTCCCCTCCGCCAAGGCCGGCGGACGGCGACTCGGCGCCGAGTGGGAGAGCCACACCCGCACCTTCATGTCCTGGCCGGCCCTGACCTCCGTGTGGGGCGAGGACCTGCGGTACGTCCGCCAGGACATCGCCCGCATCGCGCGGGCCATCGGCGAGTACGAGGCGGTCGTGATGATGGCCCGCCCCGAGCAGGTCGACGCGGCCCAGCGCGCCGTCGGCTCGCAGGTCGAGGTGATCCCGCTGGCCGTGGACGACCTGTGGGCCCGCGACACGGTGCCCGTCTTCATGGAGGAGAAGGGCAAGGTCGTCGGCGTCGACTTCAACTTCAACGGCTGGGGCAACAAGCAGGAGCACCGCAACGACGGGGTCGTCGGCCGCAAGCTGCTCCAGGAGTACCGGATCCCGCGGGTGCAGGCGCCGCTGGTCGCCGAGGGCGGCTCCTTCGAGCCGGACGGCGAGGGCACCCTGCTGATCACCGAGAGCTCGATCGTCAACGACAACCGCAACCGCGGCAAGAGCAAGGCCGTCATCGAGGCCGAGCTGAAGAAGACCCTCGGGGTGGAGAAGGTGGTCTGGCTGGCCGGGGTGCGCGGGGAGGACATCACCGACGCCCACGTGGACAGCCTGGTCCGCTTCACCGCTCCCGGGGTGGTCCTGCTGGACCGGGCGCACCCGTCGACCCCGGCGGACTCCTGGTCCCGCTCGGCGGACCAGGCGGCCTCCGTGCTGGCGAAGGCCACGGACGCGCGCGGACGCCGCTTCGAGGTCATCGACCTGCCGCAACCCGACCTGAACCGGATCACCGGCGAGGGCGACGACTTCGTCTCCACCTACGCCAACTTCTACATCGCCAACGACTCCGTGTTCCTCCCGAAGTTCGGCGACCGCAAGGCCGACGACCGGGCCCGCGGCATCCTCCAGGAGCACTTCCCCAAGCGGGACATCGTGCTCGTCCCCATCGACACGATCGCCTCGGGCGGCGGCGGCATCCACTGCTCCACCCACGACCAGCCCGGCAAGCCCGCCGCCTGATCCCCTTACCGCGCACCGCTGGAGCCGCCTTGTCCGCGTCCCGACGCCTCTCCCCCGCCCGCCGCCTCCCGTGGCTCCCGGCGCTCGTCCTGCTCGCCATCGCGGCGGCGGCCGGCGTGGGCGCCTGGCTCCAGTACGGCGAACGCCAGGCCCTGGACACCGTGCACACGGTCGGCCGGGACGAACCGGACCGGGTGGACGTGACGGCGACCGTCCAGCGGGTGGACGCGGCCGCCCGGGAGATGGTCCTCCGCGTCCTGGTGACCCCGCGCGGGGAGCTGGCCGAGGCGGGCGGGATCTCCCCGGTGGAGGACCTCACCCTGCAAACCTCGACGGCCACCCGCGGGGACCTGTCCTTCAAGGCCCACCAGCGGATCGCCACGGCGGACGTGCCCGTGGCCCTGACCGGGGGGTCGATCACGGACTATCCGTTCGACTCCTACCGGGCGGCCGTCGAGTTCGGCGCGGTCCTCGGCGGGGAGCGGGTGCCGGTGCGGCTGACGCTCTCCAACAACGACGCCCTGTTCACGGCCACCGTGGACGCGGAGTCCGAGGGCGGGACGGCGCTCGCGGAGATCGGCCTGTCCCGCTCCACCAGCGTGCTGGTGTTCGCGGTGTTCATGATGGTCGCGATGTGGGCGCTGGCCGTGTCGGTGCTGATCGGCGCCTGGTTCCTGGTGAGCCGGCGCAAGGGGCTCACCTGGCCGGCCCTCGGTTGGATGGCGGCCACGCTGTTCGCGCTGGCCGCGTTCCGGAACTCCGCTCCCGGCGGCCCGCCGATCGGCTGCCTGCTCGACTACCTGGCGTTCCTGTGGGCGGAGATCGCCATCGCCTTCTGCCTGGTGACCACGGCGGTCTCCGGCATGCGGGCGGAATCGCGGGCCGACGCGTCCGGGGCCGGCTGACCGGCCTACCCCCCGGCCCGCCTCGGCTGACCCACACCCCGTAGCGGCACCCGCGAGGGCGCCCGTTCCCCGTCCGCACGTGCGGACGGGGAACGGGCGCCTTTCGTCGTGCCCGGGGCCGTCAGCCGCGGGGCCGGGTCAGGGTCGCGAACAGGTCCGCGAAGTGGTCCAGGCTCACCCGCGCCGTCTCCCCGTCGCGGGTCGCGAGCCATGCCGAGATGACACCGCTGAAGGAGGCCACGAGCATCTGCGCGAGGTCCGCGGCGGGGACCGTGTACTCCAGGTCCGCCTCCTGGCCGAAGCGTTCGAGGTAGGCCGTGGTCTTGTCCAGGTACGCCCGGTGCTCCCAGGCCGGCAGCTCGTGCAGCTCCGGTTCGCGCAGGGCCAGGTTGACCAGTTCACCGAGGACGAGCTGGGCCTCCGGGTCGGCCTCGACCGCCTCCCAGTAGGCGTGCAGCAGCGCCCGCAGCATGCCGGCCGGGGTGGCGTCCGGGGCCACGGCGCCCCAGGCGGCGTCCAGGTCGATGTTGATGTCCGTGGCCAGGAGCGCCGCGTACAGCTCCTGCTTGGAGCGGAAGCAGTAGTGGAAGGCGCCGTGCGGCATCTCGGCCTCGGCGCAGATCGCGCGGGTGCTCGCCGCCGCGATCCCGTCCCGCTTCATCACCCGCAGGGCCGCCGCGACCAGGCGTTCCCGCCGTACGTCCGCGCTGAGGTGCTTCTTCGTCGTCTTGCCCGCCGATGCCGTCGTCATGCCGCGAAGGATAACAAGCCTCTTGGCCAGATGACTG
Source organism: Streptomyces sp. NPDC097619 (assembly GCF_040302735.1). NCBI lineage: Bacteria > Bacillati > Actinomycetota > Actinomycetes > Kitasatosporales > Streptomycetaceae > Streptomyces > Streptomyces sp. NPDC097619. Next base: position 3,744 of record NZ_JBEOSD010000273.1, read on the forward strand.
AGTCGGATGACTCGGTCGATCGACTGAGTCGGTCGACTTGACCAAGTGTCCAAGCCATACGACTTGGTCACTTGACTTGGCCACCTGCCCAACTTTAGGTTTCGGTGCATCGGCAAGCCGCACGAGGGGGCGACTGACAGTGAATTCCGCAAGGTCCGCGACATCCGTGACCGTGCCCGACCGGGCCCGGCGGGCCGGGCCCCGCCAGTGGTGGGCGCTGGTCGCGCTGACGGTCCCGGTGCTCCTGATGAGCATCGACCTGACCGTCCTGTCCATGGCGGTGCCCGCCCTGAGCGCGGACCTGGCCCCGACCGCCACCCAGCTGCTCTGGATCATCGACGTCTACGGCGTCTTCCTGGCGGGGCTCCTGATCCTCATGGGCTCCCTCGGAGACCGGATCGGCCGTCGCCGGTTGCTCCTGACGGGAGCGGTCGCCTTCGGCGCGGCCTCCCTGCTCGCCGCACTGGCCTGGAACGCCGAGGTCCTGATCCTGGCCCGCGCCCTGCTCGGCCTCGGCGGCGCCACCCTGATGCCGTCGACCCTCTCCCTGATCCGCAACATCTTCGAGGACCCGGCCCAACGCCGGCGGGCCATCTCCGTCTGGGCCGCGGCCTTCGCGGGCGGGGCCGGTCTGGGCCCCGTCGTGGGCGGCCTCCTGCTGGAGCACTTCTGGTGGGGCTCGGTGTTCCTGATCAACCTCCCCGTGATGGCCCTGCTGCTCGCCGTCGGCCCCTTCCTGCTGCCCGAGTCCCGCGACCCGCGCCCCGGTCCCTTCGACCTGCCGTCGGCGGTCCTGCTGATCGGGGCGGTGCTCGCGGTGGTGTTCGGCTTCAAGGAGGCGGGACGGCTGGGCTGGGGCCTCGTCCCCGCGGCCTGGCTGGCCGGCGGCGCCGTGGTGGCCGCGCTGTTCGCGGCACGGCAACGGCGCCTGCCGCAGCCCCTGCTGGACCTCGCGCTGTTCCGGTCGCTGCCCTTCGGCGTGGCCGTGTTCACCAACATCGCCGGCGTGTTCGCGATGACCGGCATGCTCTACTTCTTCCCGCAGTACGTACAGATCGTCCTGGGCCGCTCGGCCCTGGAGGCCGGGCTGTGGGCGCTGCCCCTGGCGGCCGGCGCGGTCCTGGGCTCCCTGGTGGTACCGGCACTGGCCCGGCGCCTCCCCGCCGGGCTGGTCATCGGCCTCGGCCTGGCCCTCGCGGCCACCGGCTACCTGCTACTGAGCCTGTTGGACGCGACCGGGACCGCCGCCCTCGCCTTCGGCGGCGGGGCCCTGCTCGGCGGCGGCGTCGGCCTGGCCAACACCCTCACCAACGACGTGATCGTCGGAGCCGCTCCGCCCGGCCGGGCCGGCGCCGCGGCGGGCATCAGCGAGACCGCGTACGAACTGGGCGGGGCGATGGGCACCGCCGTCCTGGGCAGTGTCGGCGCCCAGATCTACGCCTCCCGGGTCCTCGCCGACCTGCCGGACCGGACCCCACCGGAGGCCGCCGAGGCCGCCACCCAGACCCTCGCCACCGCGGAACGCGTCGCCGCCGCCCTGCCCCCGGCCCAGGGCCGGGAACTCCTCTCCACCGCGCACGGCGCCTTCGTGGACGCCATGTCCCAGACCTTCCTGACCGGCGCGGTCATCGTGGCCGTCGCCGCCGCCGCGGCGGCCCTGGTCCTGCGCAAGCACCGCGTCGCCGTCGGCGCCGGGCACTGACGGGCCGGTACCGGCCCCGGTCCGCAGCCGACCGCATCCGTCCCCGACCACACCCGGATCCGTACCCGCCCGGCGGCCCACCGGCCGCGCTCCCCGAAGGAATCTCAATGACGAAGTCAAGCTGCCTGCGTGACCGGTGGGGCGGAGGTGAACAGCCTCTTGTCACGCAGCATCGCCCAGAGCACG
>NZ_JBEOSD010000274.1:0-5476 GCF_040302735.1 Streptomyces sp. NPDC097619
GCCCGGGTCGGACGCCGCCGGGCCCGCGGGATCGCGGACCGGTGGGGCCCGGCGAGCGCCGGCGCGGGTCCGGTCAGGCGGCGCGGGCGGCGGCGGTCCGGGCGCGGGGCACCTGCTGGGTGATGCAGTGGACGCCGCCGCCGCCGAAGGCGATGGCGAGGGCGCGGACGCCGACGACCTTGCGGCCGGGGTGGGCTGTGGCGATCACGGCGAGGGCTTCCTCATCCTGGGGCAGGCCCGCCACGGGCACGACGACTCCGCCGTTGGCGATGTAGTAGTTGAGGTAGGAGACCTCGATCTCGCCGTCGGCGAGTTCGGCGAAGGCGGTCTGCGGCACCTCGATGATCTCCAGGCGGCGGCCCCGGGCGTCGGTGGAGGCTTCGAGGACGGCGCGGTTGGCGCGCATCCGGACGTGGTCGGGGTGGGTGGGGTCGGCGGGCAGGGAGATCACGACGGTGCCGGGGGCGGCGAAGGCGCAGACCCCGTCCACGTGCCCGTCGGTCTCGGTGTCCAACAGGCCGCCGTAGGGCAGCCAGATGATCTTGGTGACGCCGAGCCGGGCCTTGAGCTCGGCCTCGATCTCCTCGCGGGTGAGGTCGGGGTTGCGGTTGGGGTGGAGCAGGCACTGCTCGGTGGTGATCAGCGTGCCCTCGCCGTCCACGGTGATCGCGCCGCCCTCCAGGATCATGCGGGAGGCGATGCGCTCGGTGCCGAGGTGGTCCAGGAGCAGGGCGCTGATCCGGTCGTCGGCGGCGAAGGGGTGGTGCTTGCCGCCCCAGGCGTTGAAGCGGAAGTCCACGCCCGCGCGGTTGCCGTCGCCGTCGAGGACGAAGATCGGGGCGGAGTCGCGGAACCAGGAGTCGTCGAGCGGCAGCTCGATCACGGTGATGCCGGAGCCCTCGGGCCCGCAGTGGGCGCGGGCGTCCTCGGCGTGGCCGGGCGGGGCGACCATGGTGACGGGCTCGAAGGCGGCGATGGCTCGGGCGACGTTGGCGTACTCCTCCTTGACGTCGGCCAGCACGCTGCCCCACAGGTCCTCACGGGTGGGCCAGGCCATCAGACAGCCCTCGTGCTCGGTCCACTCGGCGGGCATACGGTATTCGGCCATCGGGTGTCTCGTTTCTTTGGTGGGCGGAGTCTTGCACTCCGCTGAAAATTCAGTCAAGGGTGTGGGGTGGGGAGGTGGGCTCCTCGACCATCGGGCGGGGCCGCCCCGACCTCGCCCGAAGCTGCGCCGTGCTCGGTTGCCGACGGCAACCGGCAGGTCGTGCGGGTACGGGACTCCGGGCGACCCCTCATGAAGGGGTCGGGGCCGCCCGGAGGGGGCGGGTCGGAGAGCTGCCGGGCTTTCGCGGCCCGAATTCACTCTGGCATTGACTGAAAATTCAGTCAATAGAAAGTTCGACGAAAAGCCCGCCGGGCGAAAGGCGGTCGGGAGGGCGCGTACACGGCGCGGGACCGCCGGGGGGGCGGCCCCCGAACCGGGTGGATCGGCCGCGCGGGCGCCGGAGCACGGCCCCGGGCGGCGGCGGGTCAGTCGCGGCGCAGCGCGAAGAGCTCCACGTCGATGGCGCCGCGCATGAGGTCCCGCGCGTGCCCGATCCGGATCCCGCCGCTGAGCCAGCGCATGCTGAGCCCCTCCAGCAGGGCGGTCAGCCGTTCGGCGGCGGCGGCCAGCGCCGAGGCCGGGGCCATCGGCTGGACCTGGCCGAGCAGCGCCGCGACCTCCTGGACCCAGACGAGGGTGGCCCGGGCCAGGTCCTCGCGCAGCACCTCGTCGAAGACGGCGCTGGCCCGCAGTTCACCCCAGGCCGAGCTGTTCTCCCGGACCGCCACGGTGTCCTGGAGCTCCAGCAGGAGGGTCTCCTCCAGCTCCTCGCGCGGGCCGAGCGGCGGGGCGTCCGGATCCCGGTCGGTGGTGTAACGCTCCGCGCGGTCGTTGATGAACTCCAGGGTCTGGCGCAGCACCCCGGTGCGGTCCTTGAAGTGGTAGTAGATCAGGGCCGTGGACACGCCCGCCTCCGCGGCGAGTTCCTCCACGCGCAGCCCGCGGACCCCGCGCCGGGCGATGACCCGGGCGGCCGCTTCGAGGATCTGAGTGCTGCGAGACGCCATGACCGGCACCTTACCGGGGCGTTCCGGGCCGCGCGTACGCGGCCCGGCCCGGGTCGGGGCCGGTGCGGGGCCGCCCGCCACCTCAGGCCGCGGGCGGCGGGGCCGGGTGCGACTGGGTGGCGCAGTGGATGCCGCCGCCGCCCGAGGCGATGCCGTCGATGGGGACCTGCACCACCCGGTGGCCCGGGTACGCGGCCTGGAGGATCGCGTAGGCCACGCCGTCGGCGTAGGAGTCGCCGAACCGGGGCGCCACCACCCCGCCGTTGGCCGTGTAGTAGTTAGTGTAGCTCGCGAGGAACTCCTTGCCGCCGCCCGTGGTTTCACGGGTGTCCGGGCCGGGCAGCTCGGTGATCGCCAGGCGGCGGCCGCGGGCGTCCGTGGCGCTCTCCAGCACCCGCTTCGTCTCCTCGTACACGGCCACCCACTTGGGGTCGGCGCGTGGGCCCGGCTTGTCGAGGATGACGCGGCCGGGCGCGGTGAAGCGGGCCAGGCAGTCGATGTGGCAGTCGGTGATGTCCTGTCCGGCCAGGCCCGGCACCCAGATCACCTTGTCGACGCCGAGCGAGCCCTTCATCAGCTCGCCCAGGCGCTCCTGGCTCAGCCCGGGATTGCGGTTGTCGTTGACCAGCGAGCTGACGGTGACCATCAGGGTGCCGTCCCCGTCGGCCTCCAGCGAGCCGCCCTCGCCGACGAAGGGCGCCCGGAGCCGCCGCACCCCGTACTCGTACAGCAGCGAGGCCGCGGCGGCGGCGTCGTTGGCGTAGGGCTGCTCGAAGGTGGTGCCCGCCTTGCCCCAGCCGTTGAAGTTGGTGTCCAGACCGGCGACGGTGCCGGGGCCGACGAGGAAGGTGGGGCCGAAGTCGCGTATCCACAGGTCGTCGTTGGGGATCTCCAGCACCTCGATGGCGTACGAGGCGCCCCGGCCGCACTGGTAGCGGGCCTCGGCGGCCTGCGAGGGACGGGCCAGCACCACGACCGGCTCGAAGCGAGAGATCGCGTGGGCGACCTCGGCGATGTCGCGGCGGACCGCACCGAGCCCGTCTCCCCAGACCGAGGAGAGCGCGGGCCAGGCCATGTAGGTGCGGAGGTGACGGTCGGTCTCGGCGGGCATGTACAGGTTCCCGGCGGCGACGGCCCGCGCGGAGGCGGCGGGCAGGACCGGACCGAGGGCCGCGAGCGGTACGGCCGCCGCTCCGAGCCGGAGCAGGTGGCGGCGGGAGGTGTGCGGCATGTCCATGGGGACTCCCTGAGGGTGGGGAGGGGTGGATTGCACGGCATCCTTGCGTTAACTGAAAATTCAGTCAACCCCCGTCGGCCCCGGTGAGGAGGCTCAGCCGCGCCGGAAGTGCTCCAGGGAGACCGTGACGGAGCCCTGCGGCTCCCCGTCGATCAGGTGCAGGACGGCGATCTCCCGCCCGTCCGGACTGCGCACGCAGAAGGCCCGCTCCCCCTCCAGCTCGGAGAAGGGCAGCACCGTCACCGGGCGGGTCTCGATGCCCCGCACGCACTCCTCGGGGGTCAGTCCGGTGCCGTCCGCCAGGAAGGCGTCCGACTCCTCGGACAGCAGGAACCCCTCCTTGTCGCGGGCCAGGTACCAGTCGGCGGTCTCCTCGGGGACCACCTTCGCGGCCCGCAGGTCGAACTCGTAGCCGGCGTCGGGCGCGGTCAGCTCGGCGGTCGGATGTCCGGGCAGGTAGCGGGCCGCGGAGCCGGCCGGAGCGCCACCGCCCGCCTCGGGATCCCCCTCCGGCGGGAGGAACCAGTACGCGGCCGCCCCGCAGGCCAGGAGGGCCGCGACCAGCGCGGCGGGGAGGAGCAGCCGCGACCGCCGCCGGGCGCGGCGGTCGCTCCGGGGCGCGGACGGGGCGGCCGCGGAGCCGGCGTCCGCGGGATGGGGGGCCGGGGCGGCGCCGTGCAGGGGCTCCGGGAAGGCGGCGGGGAAGGGTGTGGGGAAGGCACCGCCGGCGGGTCCGGCCGAGGGGCCGACCGGCGCCGCCAGAGTGGGTCGGTGGTGGTGCCCGGGGACCGCGGCCGCGGGGGCGTGTCCCGCCGGTCCCGCGGCACCCCCGGACATCGCGGGGCCGGCCGGGCCGTACGGCCCCGGGGCGGGCGGACCGGCCTCGGGAGCGCCGATCTCCTCGTGGACGGCCCCCGGCAGCCAGTCCCCGGTGAACCCGGGCCGGCCGCCGAGCGCGGGGTGGCCGTGCACGGCCGCGATCAGGTCGGCCGGGGCGGGCCGCTCGGCCTGGCCCTTGACCAGGCACCAGGAGATCAGGTCGCGCAGTTCGATGGGGACCCGACCGAGGTCGGGGTGCTCGTGGACCACCCGGTACAGGGCCGTGGTCTCCGGCCCGCTCCCGAAGGGCGGCACACCGCCGGCCACGTAGGCGGCGAGCGCGCCGAGGGCGAACACGTCGGTGGCGGCGGTGGCCTGGTGCCCGAGGGCCTGCTCGGGGGCCATGAAGGCCGCGGTGCCGATCCGGAGGCCGGTGCCGGTGAGGGCGGCCGCGTCGGCGGCGCGGGCGATGCCGAAATCGATCACCCGGGGCCCGTCGGCCGCGAGCAGCACGTTGGCGGGCTTGAGATCCCGGTGCACCACCCCGGCCCGGTGGATCGCCTCCAGGGCCTCGGCGATGCCGGCCACCAGCAGCAGCACGGAGCGGGCGGGCAGGGGGCCGTGCCGCTGCACGACCTGGTGCAGGGTGGGCCCCGGGACGTAGGCGGTGGCCAGCCACGGGGTGCGGTCGGACACCCCGGAGTCCACCACCTGCGCCGTGAAGAAGCCGTGGATGCGGCGGGCGCTGGCCACCTCCTGGGCGAACCGGCGCCGGAACTCGGGATCGGCGGCGAACTCGGGCCGGACGGCCTTCAGGGCGATCGGCCGCCCGCCCGGGGTGTGGGCCAGGTACACCACGCCCATGCCGCCCGAGCCGAGCCGGGCGTGCAGCCGGTAGCCGCCGATCTCACGGGGGTCTTCGGCGGACAGGGCCGCGGGGGCGGGCTGCGCGCCGGGGAGGTGGACGGACATGGGGTGGCTCTTTTCGACGGAGGGGCCCTCGGCGAAGCGGGGTCGCGGAGGCGTGAAGCCCTCGCATCGTCTCCCTAACTAAACTTTCAGTCAATGTGTGACAATGCGAGACGCACAGGGCCGGACAGGGCCGGGAGGACCACCAGGAGGGACCGCACCGTGACGGACCACAGCACCGACGCCGCACCCGGGAGCACCGCCGGGCGCACCGGAGGAACCTCGACCGGCCCCCTCGACGACTCCCTCGACGGCGGGGTCCGGAGGCGGCCGGACCCCCGGGCGGGCCGGCCCGCCCCGGACAACCCCGCGGGCCGCGGGCCGAAAGGAAGAGGG
>NZ_JBEOSD010000275.1:0-5389 GCF_040302735.1 Streptomyces sp. NPDC097619
GGTGTGCTCTTCCGATCTGGAACCGGCCCCTCGCCCGGCGCGGGCGGGTGCGGGTCAGACCCGCTCGGGCACGGGCGCCTCGCGGCGCGGCTGCGGCAGCTTCACGGCTGCGGCCTTGCGCGCCCAGAGGCGGGTGGTGCGGACGTAGCCGTAGATCACGGAGAGCATGGCCAGGATCAGCAGCGGGCCGAACAGCCACGGGTGGTCGGCCATGACCGTCGGCAGGTAGCGGTACGACAGCAGGTACGCCACGAAGACCGCGGCCCCGTAGGAGACCAGCCAGGTCGCGGAGCGGTCCCAGCCGCAGGCCTGGGCGCGCAGGCCCGCCTCGATGGTGAGGGTGAATACCACGCCCGCGATGATGTCGGCACCGTAGTGGTAGCCGAAGCCGAGGGTCGCGCCCAGGGTGGCGATCAGCCAGAAGGTGCCGAGCCAACGCAGGAGGCGCGGTCCGCTCCGGGAGTGGACGAAGATCGCGGTGGCCCAGGCGGTGTGCAGGCTCGGCATGCAGTTGCGGGGGGTGAACCCGTCGAAGGGCATGGCCTCGGGGGTGCCCAGGGGCGGCGACGTGTGCGGCCACAGGTTCGCGAGGGCCCACTGCCCGCCGTCGGCACCGTAGGCGAAGATCGGCCCGACCACCGGGAAGATCATGTAGATGCCGGGGCCGAGCAGGCCGATCACCAGGAAGGTGCGCACCAGGTGGTGGGCGGGGAACCGGCGCTCGGTGGACACGTTGCGCAGCTGGTACAGGGCGATCGCGACGGCCGCCACGGCGAGCTGGATGTACACCCATTCCAGGACGTGGAAGCCGACGGCCCCGGTGGCCTCGACGATGCGGCCCGCCACCCAGGAGGGGTTGCCGAGCGCGTGGTCGGCGGTGGCCACGTACTGGTCCAGGACGGTCGGCCGGGTCTTGGAGGTGATCAGCAGCCAGGTGTAACCGGTCTTGCGGCCGGCGACGAGGAGCAGGGCCAGCCCGACGCCCTTGAGGAGCAGCGCCCGTTCCCGGCCGGTGCGGCGGGTGAGGGCGAGGACGGCGCAGCCGAGGGTGACCAGCAGGGCGCCGTTGCCGTACATCATCTCGGCCCCGGCCAGCCACCGGACGCCCCAGAAGACCAGGTCGATGCCGATCGCGGCGCCCAGCGCGACGAACCGTTCGCGCCAGGTCAGGACGACCATCATCAGACCCATGCTGGCGTAGAGCACGGTGCCCGACTGGGGAGCGAAGATCACCTCCCGCGACTGGACGGTGATCGGGCCCGGTACGCCGTAGTGGCGTGCGGCGACCTCCAGGGCGACGAGGAACCCGAGCCCCACCGAGGCGACCGCGGCCCACAGGAGGAATCGGGGCCGACGCCACACGGGGGTCGTCTCCCCGCCGTTCGTTCGCGATCCCTCGCGCGATGCCTGAGATATCAAGGTTCCAGCCGCTTTGAATGCATTTCGGATGATCGGAATGAGTCCGAACATGCTAACGGAGGGGGAACCCTCGACCCGTCCCCAGTGACCCCCGTCACGCGGGGCGGCACCGGCCCGCGTGGGGGCCGGGCGACGGTGGGGACCACCGGGACGGAAGGGTCCAGGTGCGGGGATGATCCGGGGGCGACGGGCCGCCCCGGAGTGGGATGCGGCGGCCCGGAAGCGGGCAGGTGCCGGACATGGAGCAAGACGGAACCGGACACGGCACCGGGACCGGGGCCGGGACCGGGCAGGGGGGACGGCGCCGATGACCACGGTCGGGGTCGAGGAGGAGTACCTGCTGGTGGACCCGGTCACCGGACGGCCGGTGCCGGGGCTGGACGCGGTACGGGCCGCGGCCCGCCCCGATCCCGTCACGAAGGACGGTGAGCTTCAGGCAGAGCTCCTCCAGGCCCAGGTGGAAGTGGCGACCCCCGTGTGCGACGGGCTCAGCGAGGTCGGCGGGCACCTGCTGCGGCTGCGCCACGCCGTCGGCTCGGCCGCCGAACGCAGCGGCTGCCGGGCCGCGATGACCGGGGCCGCCCCGCTGATGGCGGCCGCCCCCGTACCCGTCACCCGCCAGGAGCGCTACCTGCGGATGCAGGACCACGCCCCCCGACTGGTGGACGAACAACTCATCAACGGCATGCACGTGCACGTCGGCGTCGAGGACCGGGAAGCGGGCGTGGAAGTGCTCGACCGGATCCGGGTCTGGCTCCCGACCGTCCTGGCGATGGCCGCGAACTCGCCCTTCTGGGACGGCCGCGACACCGGCTTCGCGAGCTGGCGCAGCATCGTCTTCGGACGCTGGCCGGTGGCCGGCCCGACACCGCTCTTCGGCGACGCCACCGCCTACGAGCGCCGGGTCACGGCCCTCGTGGAATCGGGGGCCATCGCCGACGCCGGGCAGCTGTACTGGCAGGCCCGCCTGTCCGAGCGGTACCCGACCGTCGAGGTGCGGTGCGCCGACGTCCAGCTCCGCGCCGACGACGCCGTGATGATCACCGGCCTGGTGCGGGCCCTGGTGGCCACCGCCGTCCGCGAGGCCCGCGCCGGGGCCCCGGCCCCCGAGCTCCCCGACGAGCTGCTGCGCGCCGCGACCTGGCAGGCGGCCCGGCGCGGCCTCGCCGGACCGCTCGTCGGGGCCGACGGTGCCCGCCGCAGCGCCCGGGACTGCGTGGGCGCCCTGATGCGGCACGTCCGAGCCGCCCTGGTGGAGGCCGGGGACAGCCGCGAGGTCTGCCCCCTGGTCCACCGCCTCCTCCGCGACGGCTCCCCCGCCGCCCGCCAGCGCCGTGCCGCCGGCCAGGGCTCCCTCCCCGCCCTCCTCGACCTCGTCACCGTCCAGAGCACGGCCCCCTGAAGCGCGGCGGCCCGCCCGCGCCCGCCCTCGGGCGGGCGCGCCCGAAGCGAACCGCCCTCCGGACGGGGGCGGATGGTACGCGGCCGCGAAAGTGCCCGTCCGGGCTGTGCACCCGGCCACATCGGGACGCACCGACCCCGGTTACCCGGGGGCACCTCGGGGGGCGCAAGGGGCTCCCCGCCCCTCCCCCTCCCCTGAAGCGATGTTTCCGGCCGGCAGGCCGGGCTCCTTTCGCGCCCCTACCGACCCACAAGCGGTATTCCGGCCGAATGATGTCGTGAATTCGCCCCACACTCCGTCGGGTCGGCAATCCGGGTCAAAGGAGCATCAAATTCCGCTTTGACGCGGATGGGGCGATCTCCAAGACTGCCGCCCGACCACCCGTACCCGGGGGAACCGGGGACGGGACGAGCAGGGGCACCGGGAGGGCGGGCGGCGCCGACCGCTCCGGCACGGGGCCGGAGTCCGTCCGGGACCACCCCGGACGAGGGCACCCCGCGCACTGACCCGCGCCCGCACCGCCGGCACCTCCCCGGAGGCAGCCGCGCGCCGCCCTCCTCCCTGCGCGTCGTGGTCCGACCGATCGCACGTCATAGGGGGATTCCCATGTGGGAAAGATTCCGGCCCAGGGCCGGAAGGCCGCGCGCACGCGTGGCCGGCAACGTACGCAGGACCGTCTCCGCGGCGGTCGTCCTGGCGGTGCTCGGCACCGCGACCGGCGAGGCCGCCGCGGCCGTCTCCACGCCGGCTCCGAAGGCTTCGCTGAGCAACACCGTCGGCGCACTCGACCGCCTGGCCGACGCGCTGAAGCCGAAGTCGGCCGCTCCGGCACCGGCCTTCCGCTCCGAGCTGGACCGCATCAGCGACGAACGGGACCGACAGCTGGTCGAGGACTTCGCGGAGTTCGACGAGGAGGAAGAGGTCCGGGAGGCCGCGCGGAAGGCGCTGGAGTCCACGGACCCGAACGCGATCCGCGCGTTCCTGGACCGGGGCGAGGCCGAGGCCCGGCAGCGCGCGAAGGACAAGCGGGCGGACACCGACGTCGCCAACCGCGAGCGGATCACGAAGCTGCGCGGGACCGGCGGGGCGTTCTTCGACGCCGAGGTGGAGCGGGTCCTGAAGGGCACCGCCCAGGACCGGGCGGACTTCCTGGCCTTCGGCGCGGACATCGCCCGGCAACGGGACGAGTCGGAACGCCAGAACGCCCTGAAGCGGGCCGCGGAGAACCGCAAGCGGGTGGAAATGCTCGCCGCGGTGGGCGGCCCCGCGGTCAAGCGGGCCGCGCAGGCCGCCCTGGACTCCGGGAAGGACGCGGTGATCGCGGAGTTCCTGGAGACGGGGTACCAGACGGCGGCCCGGCAGGACGCCGATGACCGTGCCGCCCAGGAGCAGGCCCAGAAGGAGGCACTGGAGGCGGCGGAGAAGCTGCGCGAGCTGGCACGGAAGTCGGCGCTCGCGGCCGCGGCGCGGACCAGGCTCATCGCCGCCCACGGGGACGCGGTCAAGGCCCTCAAGGCGGCCTCGAACGCGATGTCCTCGGCCGCCTCGGCGGCCCGCGAGGCGGACCGGATGCTGGCGGCGGACCGCGCCGGCAAGCGACTGTCGGACTACACGCAGGTGAAGGCCGAGGCGGCCCGCCAGGTGGGGTACGCGGAGGACGCGGCGAAGGCCGCACAGGTCGCCGCGGCCCAGGCGAAGGTCCAGGCCGACGTGCTGGTGGGGACGGGTCTGGAACACGGCACCCAGTGGTCGGAGGTGGCCGCGGGCATCGCGGCGGCCGCCGACGCGGCGGCGAAGGCCGGCCGGACCGCCCAGCACGCCATCGACGCCACCGCCGCGGACGCGGCGGGCCTGAACGCGCAGAACCAGGCCGAGCTGCACGAGGCGCAGGCGAAGAAGTGGCGCGCGAACGCCGAGGAGCAGGCGCGCGCCGCGGCACGGCTGGCCGAGGCCGCCGACAAGCAGGCGAAGATCGCCGCCACCGCCGCCGCCCGGGCCAAGGACGCGCGGATCGCGGCCGAGCAGGCCGAGCGCGAGGCGTGGGAGCACGCCCAGAAGACGCGCGAGGCTCGTCTGGAGGCGCAGCGACAGGCGAAGATCGCCGCCGAGCAGCGCAAGATCGCCGAGCGGGAGCGGGACCTGGCCGCCGCCGCCCGGGCACGGGCCGAGCGGGAGCGGGACATCGCCGCTGCCGCCCGGGCACGGGCCGAGGCCGAGGCCCGGACGGCGTCCGCGGCCCGGGCGCAGGCCCAGGCCGCCGCCGCGACCGCCGCCTCCGCGCGGGCGAGCGCAGAGACGCAGGACGGCATCGCCGCCGAGGCGGACCGACGGGCGCAGACGGAGGAGACCAACGCCCGCAACGCCCGCAACGACGCCGTCGAGGCCGAGCGCAACCACCGCGCCAAGGAAGCCCGGGCGAAGGCCACCGAAGCCCTCGCCGCCTCCGGCCGGGGCACGGTCGACGCCGGCATCGCCCGCGCGGCCGCCGACCAGGCGCGTACGGACGCCGATACCGCGGGAGCGGCCGCAGGCCGGGCCCGCGGTGCCGCGAACACCGCGAGCGGTGCC
>NZ_JBEOSD010000276.1:0-5366 GCF_040302735.1 Streptomyces sp. NPDC097619
CTCCCCCCCCGCCCCGCCCCCCCGCCGGGGCCCGCCCCGGGGCCGTTCCGGCGCTCCTGGAGCCCCGTGGAGGCCCCGCGGCGGCCCCGCGGGGCGGGTGGTGAGGGTGCGGCGCGTGCCCGCCGCAGGGCGGTGAGCGGCCGGTTTGACCCTGTCAGGGGCGCACCGTACTCTTGACCGTCGGCGTGTCCCAGGCACGCCACGCTCCTGAGCACCTCCCTCCCGCTCCGTCGGGAGAGGCCGCTCGTCCAATCCGGATCCGTACGGGCCCCGCCCGTCTGAGCGGCTGGCTTCAGGAGTTTTCGTCCCGAGTGAGAGAGAGATCCGCGTGTACGCCATCGTGCGCAGCGGTGGTCGCCAGCACAAGGTTGCTGTCGGCGACATCGTTGAGGTTGACAAGATTTCCACTGCCAATGTTGGCGACACGGTCGAGCTCTCGACCCTGCTCGTTGTCGACGGCGAGTCCGTGACCAGCGACCCGTGGGTCCTGGCCGGTATCAAGGTCACGGCCGAGGTTGTGGACCACCACAAGGGCGCCAAGATCGACATCCTGCGCTACAAGAACAAGACCGGCTACCGCCGTCGCCAGGGTCACCGTCAGCAGTACACGGCGATCAAGGTCACCGGTATCCCGACGGCTGCGAAGTAAAGAGGGACTGAGCAATGGCACACAAGAAGGGCGCATCGTCCACCCGGAACGGTCGCGACTCCAATGCCCAGCGGCTCGGCGTGAAGCGCTTCGGCGGTCAGGTCGTTTCCGCTGGTGAGATCCTCGTCCGCCAGCGCGGCACCCACTTCCACCCGGGCGCCGGCGTCGGCCGTGGTGGCGACGACACGCTGTTCGCCCTGCAGGCCGGTTCGGTGCAGTTCGGCACCCACCGTGGCCGCAAGGTCGTGAACATCGTTCCGGCCGCCTGATCCAGCTGCTGCTGATCAAGCGTTCGTAACCCCGAGGGCGGATCTCCGTCTTCCCCCGGACCGTTTCGGTCCGGTCGGGAAGATAGGTCCGCCCTCGGCGCGTTTGCACATACGCACGTTTAATGGGCAGTAGTGCCCGGAACAAACCCGTTCTTTTCTGGAGGCAACACCATGACCACCTTCGTGGACCGCGTCGAGCTGCACATCGCCGCGGGTAACGGGGGCCACGGCTGCGCCTCCGTGCACCGGGAGAAGTTCAAGCCGCTGGGCGGCCCCGACGGCGGCAACGGCGGCCGGGGCGGTGACGTCATCCTCGTGGTCGAGCAGTCCGTCACCACGCTGCTGGACTACCACCACAGCCCGCACCGCAAGGCCACCAACGGCAAGCCCGGCGAGGGCGGCAACCGCTCCGGCAAGGACGGCACCGACCTGGTGCTGCCCGTTCCGGACGGCACCGTGGTCCTCGACAAGGACGGCAACGTCCTCGCCGACCTCGTCGGCCAGGGCACCACCTACGTGGCCGGTGAGGGCGGCCGCGGCGGCCTCGGCAACGCCGCGCTCTCCTCCGCCCGCCGCAAGGCCCCCGGCTTCGCCCTGCTCGGCGACCCGGGCCAGACCGGCGACATCGTGCTGGAGCTCAAGACCGTGGCCGACGTGGCCCTGGTCGGCTTCCCCAGCGCCGGCAAGTCCTCGCTGATCTCGGTGCTCTCCGCCGCCAAGCCGAAGATCGCGGACTACCCCTTCACCACCCTGGTCCCCAACCTGGGCGTGGTCACCGCCGGTTCCACCGTCTACACCATCGCCGACGTGCCCGGCCTGATCCCCGGCGCCAGCCAGGGCCGCGGCCTGGGCCTGGAGTTCCTGCGGCACGTCGAGCGCTGCTCCGTGCTGGTGCACGTGCTGGACACCGCCACCCTGGAGTCCGACCGCGACCCGGTCTCCGACCTCGACGTCATCGAGGGCGAGCTGCGTGAGTACGGCGGCGGTCTGGAGAAGCGTCCGCGTCTGGTCGTCCTCAACAAGGTGGACATCCCCGACGGCCAGGACCTCGCGGACATGATCCGGCCCGAGCTGGAGGAGCGCGGCTACAAGGTGTACGAGGTCTCCGCGGTGGCCCGGACCGGCCTCAAGGAGCTCTCCTTCGCGCTGGCCGAGATCGTCGCGAAGGCCCGTGCCCGCAAGCCCAAGGCCGAGACCACCCGCATCGTCATCCGGCCCAAGGCCGTGGACGAGACCGGCTTCACCGTCGTCTTCGACGAGGCCGAGGACGTCTACCGGGTGCGCGGCGAGAAGCCGGAGCGCTGGGTGCGCCAGACCGACTTCAACAACGACGAGGCCGTGGGCTACCTGGCCGACCGCCTCAACCGCCTCGGTGTCGAGGACGCCCTCATGAAGGCCGGCGCCCGCGCCGGTGACGGTGTCGCCATCGGCACCGAGGAGAACGCGGTCGTCTTCGACTGGGAGCCCACCATGACGGCGGGCGCCGAGATGCTCGGTCGCCGAGGCGAGGACCACCGTATGGAAGCCCCGCGTCCGGCCACCCAGCGGCGGCGCGAGCGCGAGGCCCGCCGGGGCGACGAGGCGCAGCGCGAGTACGACGAGTTCCGGCCCTTCTGACCTGCACGTTGAAGGCGCCTTTACGGCGCTCCCGTAGGATCCCCGGGTGAGTATCGTGCTCGACCAGAAGGTCGTTGGAATGGAAGCTTCCGACGGCCGTGGCAGCGAAGACGGCAAGGGGCGCGTCAGCGTCGTCGTGATCGCCTACAACGACGCCGAGCTCGTGGGCGAGGCCGTCGCATCGGCGCTCGCCCAGGGCGAGGTGGTCGCCGAGGTCATCGCGGTGGACGACTGCTCCTCCGACGGCACCCCGCAGGTGCTCGACGAGTTGGCGGCCGCCCACCCGAAGGTCCGGGTGATCCACCGCGAGCGGAACAGCGGCGGTTGCGGTACCCCCCGCAACGACGGGATCGGCGCTGCCACGGCCCCGTACGTGTTGTTCCTCGACAGCGACGACGTGCTGCCGCCGGGGGCCGCCACCGCACTGGTGGCGGCCGCCGAGCGGCACGGCGCCCCGGTGACCGTCGGCTCCTGCGTGCGCCGTGAGCTCCCGCAGCACCACGACGTGCCGTGGGTGCCCGGTCTGTACGAGGCGCCCGCGGTGATAGGGAGCCCCGCCGACAAGCCCGCGCTGGTCCGGGACACCCTGTGCGTCAACAAGCTCTACGCGCGCGCGTTCCTCGACGAGCACGGCATCCGCTTCCCCGACGGCCGCTTCGTGTACGAGGACTTCGTGTTCACCGCTCGGGTGCTCGCGGCGGCCCCGCGGATCGCGGTCGTGCCCGAGCTGGTGTACGTCTGGCACGTGCGCCGCAGCGCCGCCCAGGTCTCGATCTCCCTGGACCGGGCCGACATCGGCAACTGGCAGTCCCGGATCAACGCCCACCGCACCGCCGTGGAGATCCTGCGGGCCGCCGGCGCCGACGACCTCGTGACGGCCTGCCGGGTCAAGTTCCTGGAGTACGACCTGCGTATGTACCTGCGCGAGATCGGCCAGGACCCCGACTACCAGGCCGACTGGTGGCGGTTGACCCGCTCCTACCTCGACGAGTTCGAGCCCGCGGAGGTGGCCGCCGCCGGGGCCGCCGCCCGCTGGGCCGTGCACGTCCTGCAGGCCGCCGCGGAGCCTCCCGCGGACCTGGACCGGCTGGTCCAGTTCGCCGCCGACCCGCCCCGCCTGCTGCCCCCGTACGCCCTCGCCGACGGCGAGCCGGTGTGGAGCGCGGAACTGCCCGCGGCCCGTCTCGACGGGCTGGCGGAACTGCCGCTCGCCGAACTCCCCGTCATAGTGGACGCCCGGCTGGTCACCGGGCTGGTCGGCGAGCTGCGGGTACGGGTCCACGACCTGTACGGGCGCCTCGCCCAGGCCGGTCCGACGACCGCGCACCTGGAGTTCGACACCCGCCGCGGTGACGAGCCCGCCCTCAGCCGGCCGGTGGAGCTGCGCGCCGACGGCTCGGACGCCTGGACGGCGAAGCTGCCCGTGGGCATGACCGCGCTGGCCGCCGCCGGTCGCCGGCGCGGCCGTCGTGGCCTGCAGGTCTGGGACGTGCGGCTGCGGGTGCACTGCGCCGACGGCAGCTCCCTGCTGGCCTCCGTGCGGCCGGTCAGCGACCGCCTGGGACGCAGCGCCCTCGCGAGCAGCCGGTACGGTGTTCTGCTGGTGCAGCCGTACGTGACCTCCAACAACTCGCTGGCGCTGCGGCTGGCACCGGGGCTGCACGGCGCCGTGAGCCTGGTCAGGAACCGCATGGACCGGGCCCGCATGCGCCGGCAGCTCGGCTGAGGCGCGGGCACCGCACGGTCCCGCGCACGCGGACAGGACTCGGGAGTTACGAATGACGTTTCTGATCACCGGCGGTGCCGGCTACATCGGTTCGCACGTGGTCCGGGCGATGACGCTCGCGGGCGAGAGCTGCGTCGTCCTCGACGACCTCTCCACGGGCAACGCGGACCGGGTGCCGGAGGGCGTGCCGCTGGTGGTCGGCTCCGTGCTGGACCGGCTGGTGCTCGACCGCACCCTCGCCGAGCACCGGATCACCGGCGTGGTGCACCTGGCGGGCAAGAAGCAGGTCGGCGAGTCCGTGGAGAAGCCGCTCTGGTACTACCACGAGAACGTGCAGGGCCTGACGGTGCTGCTGGAGGCGGTGGCCGCGGCGGGCGTCCGCAACTTCCTCTTCTCCTCCTCCGCCTCCGTCTACGGGATGCCCGACGTGGACCTCGTCACCGAGGACACCCCGTGCGCGCCCATGAGCCCGTACGGCGAGACCAAGCTGACCGGGGAGTGGCTGGTGCGCGCGGCGGGTCGGGCGCACGGCATCTCGACGGCCTGCCTGCGCTACTTCAACGTGGCGGGCGCCGCGGCCCCCGAGCTGGCCGACACCGGGGTGTTCAACCTGGTGCCGATGGTCTTCGAGCGGCTGGACGCCGGTGAGGGGGCGCGGATCTTCGGGGACGACTACCCGACCCCGGACGGCACCTGCATCCGCGACTACATCCACGTGGAGGACCTGGCCGACGCGCACCTGGTGGCGGCCCGCAAGCTCGGCGAGTGGGCGGCGACCGGCGAGCACCGGGACCTGACCGTGAACATCGGTCGGGGCGAGGGCGTGTCCGTCCGCGAGATGGTCGAGCTGATCAACGAGAACACCGGGCACGCGGCGGAGCCCGTGGTCACCCCCCGGCGGCCCGGCGACCCGGCGAAGGTGGTGGCCTCGGCCGCGCGGATCGAGGCGGAGCTGGGTTGGAAGGCCCGGCACGACGTCCGCGCCATGATCACCTCGGCCTGGGCGGGCTGGGAGGCGAACCGGGTCCCGGCCCGGCACGCCGAGCGCTGACCGCCGCGCGCGCCCCGTTCCGTACGGGCGCGCGCGAGCCTTCGAGGGCCGTCC
>NZ_JBEOSD010000277.1:0-5352 GCF_040302735.1 Streptomyces sp. NPDC097619
GGCCCCACCCGGTGTCGGGTGGGGCCCTCCTGTACGCGGTCCCGCCGGGGCGGGTGGTGGATCAGTGGCCGGCGCTGTGCGAGGCCGAGCCGGACGGCGTGGCGCCCGTGGAGGCGTCGCCGGAGGGGCTGCCGGACGGGCTGCCCGAGGGGGAGCCGGAGGGGCTGCCGGACGGGCTCGCGGAGCCGCTCGGGGCGGCGGCCGGCTCGGCGTCGGGGCCGAAGTGGGCGTAGTAGCCGGTGGCGGGCACCACGAAGGCCTCCAGGCCGACGTCGCCGGTCCTGCTGAGCTGGAAGACGACTTCCTGGGCGTTGCCGTCCTCGACGGCCTCGCGGCCGCCCTCGATGACCGCCGAGGCGTTGCCCTTGCCGCCGATCACCACGGAGCCGCCGGCGGGGACGACGACCTTGCCGGAGCCCGTGGCGGGCTTCAGCTTCACGGTGCCGGAGCCACCCGGAAGGGTGATGCCGTCGAGGGTCTGGTTCTCGACGCCCGCGTTGAAGACGGTCGCGGAGACCACGGCCGGGCCCTGCGCCTCCTTCTCGGGCTGCGTGATGACGAGCGCGTTCTGGATCTTGATGTCGCCCTTGGTGACAGCCGCGTTGTCCGGCTTGATCTGCAGGGTCTGCGCGTTGTTGCCCGCGCCGCAGGCGGCGAGCGTTCCGATCGAGAACACGATGGCGGCGGCGGCGATCGCGCCGCGTCGAAGGGTCCGGCTCACGGCGGCGGCATCTCCTAGGACGGTACGTACGGACGGAGGCAGTTCGGGGGCTCCGCCTGGCGAGGTAAAGCCGCCCTAAGGGTGTGTCAGCGTGCTCAGGTTACCGAGCCGCCCCCTCGCCCCCGCACCCGACCCTCCGCGTCACACGTGACGCCTGCGCCCCACGCGGTCGATCTTGCATTCCGGCGCGGCCCCGCCATATCCCGCGCATATCCGCGGTGATCAATTTCAGGTCACGTTCCCCGGCTGTTCCCGGCCGCGTTCCCGGACGCTTCCCGAGCGCTTCCTGACCGCATCGGGACCGCTTCTGACGGGAGCCGGCTTTTCGGGACGGTCTTCCCGCGAAGCCCGCCGGTGATCAATTCCGAGGATTGGCGCGGAACCCGCTCCGCTCGGCGGCCGCCAGTCGAACGGAGTAGTTCGGTTTTGCCTCTTTGAAACCGGCAAAACGGGACGTACATCACAGACCCGCTGTCACGTGAGAGGTGTAACGTGGCCGTTTCGGCCGGTGCCGAGAGTGGCCCTCACCTGCGAATACCCCCTTCCGGAAGCCCTCCGCAGCACGTCCGCCTCGCTGTTGTCAAGCCCCGAGATAGGCCCTGACCTGCGAAAACGCCATTCATAACGGTCCGTTCTCGTGTTACTCTGGATAGCCACGGAAGGGGTACCTGTCACATGACGTTCAAGGTTGGCGACACCGTGGTCTATCCCCATCACGGGGCCGCGCTGATCGAGGCCATCGAAACTCGTCAGATCAAAGGCGTGGACAAGACCTACTTGGTGCTCAAGGTCGCGCAGGGCGACCTGACCGTCCGCGTGCCTGCGGACAACGCGGAGTTCGTGGGCGTTCGCGATGTGGTCGGCCAGGACGGGCTGGACCGGGTCTTCGAGGTGCTGCGCGCGCCGTACGCCGAGGAGCCGACGAACTGGTCCCGTCGTTACAAGGCGAACCTGGAGAAGCTCGCCTCGGGCGATGTCATCAAGGTGGCCGAGGTCGTCCGCGACCTGTGGCGCCGTGAGCGCGAGCGCGGACTGTCGGCGGGCGAGAAGCGCATGCTCGCCAAGGCCCGTCAGATCCTGGTGAGCGAGCTGGCGCTCGCGGAGAACACCAACGAGGACAAGGCCGAGGCCCTCCTCGACGAGGTCCTCGCGTCCTGACGCGAAGCACTTCGCCACACCATGCCGTGGTGCCCGATGACACCGGCTCCCCTTCCTGTCCTGAAGGATCCCCTCTAGGGATCCTCTAGCAGGTCTGGAGAGTCTGCTGTTGCCGGGCGCTGCGGCATGTCTGTACCCGAGCACCCCTCGTCACCACATCGCCACTCACGCCACCCGATCCCCGCCGCGCGCCTCCACCGACGGCCTCCACCGACTCCGCGCCACCCGCCGCACCGACGCACGGTCCCCCGCGCACACCCGGCGGAAGTGCCCGGCAGTCGGCTCGACCGGTCGTCACGGAAAGGGTCCCGGTCGGGGCATCGCGCCCGGCACTGAAGCCCCCGGCCCGTGAGGGGCGGGGGTACCTCCCAGGCCATACCCATGTCGGCCGAAGGCACAAACCTGGCCGCCGACCGATGTCACCGCACGGAGCTGCCGATGTCCGACGTCACCGACGCACCGCGTCACTTCCGTACCGCCGCGGTCATCCCGGCCGCCGGCCGGGGCGTACGCCTGGGCCCCGGAGCGCCCAAGGCGCTGCGCGCCCTCGGCGGCACCCCCATGCTGATCCACGCCGTCCGCGCCATGGCCCGCTCCCGGGCGGTCGCCCTGGTCGTGGTGGTCGCGCCCGCCGACGGGGTCGCCGAGGTCAAGCGGATGCTCGACGAGCACGCCCTGCCCGAGCGCACCGACGTCCTCGTGGTCGCGGGCGGCGAGACCCGCCAGGAGTCCGTCCGGGCCGGTCTGGACGCCCTTCCGGAGACGATCACCGCCGTCCTCATCCACGACGCCGCCCGCCCGCTGGTCCCGGTGGACACCGTGGACACCGTGGTCGAGGCGGTCCGCGACGGGGCCCCCGCCGTGGTCCCGGCGCTCCCCGTCACCGACACCGTCAAGGAGGTCGAGCCCGCCGCGGGCGGCGCCCCCGAGCCGGTGGTGGCCACCCCCGACCGGTCCCGGCTGCGCGCCGTGCAGACCCCGCAGGGCTTCGACCTGGCCACCCTGGTCCGGGCCCACGACACCATCGCCGTGTCCGGCGAGGGCGCCACCGACGACGCCGGGATGGTGGAGAAGCTCGGCGTGCCCGTCGTGCTGGTCCCCGGCCACGACGAGGCGTTCAAGGTCACCCGTCCCCTGGACCTCGTACTCGCCGAGGCCGTACTCGCCCGCAGGAGGGCCACCGATGCCTACTGAACCGCTCATCCCCCTCGTCGGCATCGGCACCGACGTGCACGCCTTCGAGAAGGGGGCGGAGCTGTGGTGCGCGGGGCTGCACTGGGACGAGGCCGCGAGCGGGGGCTACGGCCTGGCCGGGCACTCCGACGGTGACGTCGCCGCCCACGCGGCCTGCGACGCGCTGTTCTCCGCGGCGGGCGTGGGGGACCTCGGCGCCCACTTCGGCACCTCTCGGCCCGAGTGGGCCGGAGCCTCCGGCGTCACCCTGCTCACCGAGGCCGCGCGGATCGTGCGCGAGTCCGGCTTCGAGATCGGGAACGTGTCCGTGCAGGTCATCGGGGTGCGGCCGAAGGTCGGGAAGCGGCGTGAGGAAGCGCAGAAGGCGCTCGGGGCCGCGGTGGGCGCCCCCGTGTCCGTCTCCGGGACCACGACCGACGGGCTCGGGCTGACCGGGCGGGGCGAGGGCCTGGCGGCGATCGCCACCGCGTTGGTGTACCGGCGGGACCAGCGGGGCTGACGCCCCGGACCCGCTTCCTGGTGCCGCTACCGCGGCGGGGGCTTCGGGGGCTCCGCCCCCGGACCCCCGCGCCTCGAACGCCGGCGGGGCCGGATTTTCCACCTGTCGGCGTTCGGCCGGGCGTCGGTGGGGTCGGACGTGCCTCCTGCGGGGCCGGAATCGCCGTGCGCGGGGCCGAGCGGACCCCGCCCGCGTTCTTGCGCGGTCGGGCCGGAAGGGAGTGGGGCACTGCCCCGGGACCACTACCCTGGTCCCGTGACTATTCGCCTGTACGACACCAGCGCCCGGCAGATCCGCGACTTCACCCCGCTCGTGCCGGGCTGCGTCTCGATCTACCTCTGTGGCGCCACGGTCCAGGCGCCCCCGCACATCGGGCACGTCCGCTCGTACCTGAACTTCGACGTCATGCGGCGTTGGTTCCGGTACCGCGGCTACGAGGTCACCTTCGTGCGGAACGTCACCGACATCGACGACAAGATCATCAACAAGGCGGGGGACCAGGGCCGCGCCTGGTGGTCCATCGGCTACGAGAACGAGCGGGCCTTCAACGACGGGTACGACGCCCTCGGCTGCCTCCCGCCCACCTACGAGCCCCGCGCCACCGGGCACGTCCCCGAGATGATCGAGATGATGCGGGGCCTCATCGAGCGCGGACACGCGTACGAGGCCGACGGCAGCGTCTACTTCGACGTGCGCTCCTTCCCGGAGTACCTGTCCCTGTCCAACCAGGACATCGACGACCTGCGCCAGCCCGCCGAGGAAGGCATCACCGGCAAGCGCGACCCGCGCGACTTCGCCATGTGGAAGGCCACCAAGCCCGGCGAGCCGGACTGGGAGACCCCCTGGGGTCGCGGCCGTCCGGGCTGGCACCTGGAGTGCTCCGCGATGGCGCACAAGTACCTGGGCTCCGCCTTCGACATCCACGGCGGCGGGCTCGACCTGATCTTCCCGCACCACGAGAACGAGATCGCCCAGGCGAAGGCCTTCGGCGACGCCTTCGCCTCGTACTGGGTGCACAACGCCTGGGTCACCCTCGCGGGCGAGAAGATGTCCAAGTCCCTGGGCAACTCGGTGCTCGTCTCTGAGATGACCAAGCAGTGGCGCCCGATCGTGCTCCGCTACTACCTCGGCACCCCGCACTACCGCTCGATGATCGAGTACAGCGAGGAGGCCCTGCGCGAGGCGGAGTCCGCCTTCGCCCGGATCGAGGGCTTCTGCCAGCGCGTGCTGGAGAAGGCCGGCAAGCCGGTCGAGCCCGCCGCCGAGGTGCCCCTGGCCTTCGCCGAGGCCATGGACGACGACATGGGCGTCCCGCAGGCCCTCGCCGTCATCCACACCACCGTCCGCCAGGGCAACTCGGCGCTCGCCGCCGACGACAAGGAGACGGCCGTCGCCCGCCTCGCCGAGGTGCGCGCCATGCTGGGCGTCCTGGGACTCGACCCGCTCGACCCGCAGTGGGCCGGTGCGGAGAGCGACCGCGGCGAGGAGCTCCACGGAGCCGTGGACACCCTCGTGCGGCTGGTCCTCGACCAGCGCGAGGCCGCCCGGGCCCGCAAGGACTGGGCCACCGCCGACGCGATCCGCGACCAGCTGCAGCAGTCCGGGCTGGTCATCGAGGACAGCCCGACCGGCCCGCGCTGGACGCTCGGACCCCGCTGACCGGCCCCGGCCGGACCGGTCACGTCGTGGGGGGCGGGCCGGCCGGGGGGCCGCCCGGGGTGACTGACTATAGTAGGCCACCACCAAAAAAACAAAGGTTTTTATCGACTCAAAACACCCC
>NZ_JBEOSD010000278.1:0-5238 GCF_040302735.1 Streptomyces sp. NPDC097619
CTGCTCGAAGGCGTGCACGGACTCGCTGTCGGCGGCGAAGGCCACGTCGGCGCTGCTGAACAGCGCGTCGTGTTCGCCGACGACGAGCAGGACGGCCGTCCCGGGCCAGACTCCGCCTAGGAGCGGACCAGCAGGGTGACCGCCGCGAGCACGGCCGCGAGCAGCAGGGCCGCGGCGCCGTGGCGCAGTCGGTGCTCGCGGACCACGGGCAGGAACCGGTCCAGGGCGTACCGGCCCGGGCCGGTCAGCGCGAGGGCGGCGGCGACCGCCACCAGCAGCAGTTCGTACTCCACCCCGCCCTTGCCCGCGAAGAAGCTGCCGCTCCAGGTCACGGCGAGGGCGTTGACCATGGTCCCGGCCACGGCCGCGGCGGCCAGCGGGGTGAGCAGTCCGAGCGCCAGCCCGATCCCGCCCAGCGTCTCGGACAGTCCGGCGACCACCGCGAGGAACTCGCCCGCGGGGTAGCCGCTGGAGGAGAAGAAGGCGCCGGTCCCGCTGACTCCCCCGCCGCCGAACCAGCCGAACAGCTTCTGCGCCCCGTGCCCGACCATGACCAGCCCCACCGCGACGCGCAGCAGGAGCAGTCCCGCGTCGTGGGCGCGCAGGCGGGCCTCGTCGGCGGTCGGGGAGGCGGCGGAGACGAGCGGCGCGGTGGCGCCCCGGGTGGTGCTGCTGATCGAGCTCATGACAGGCGGCTTCTCTCTGTGGGGGGAAGTCGGAAAGGTGCGTACCGCGGTGCGGCGGGTCCGGCCGGGTCAGCCGAACTGGAGGGAGCGCTTGGCCAGGCCCATCCAGAAGCCGTCCACGGCGGTGTGCGCGCGGTGCAGGTCCCCCTCGGCGGCGCCGAGGGTCACGAACAGCGGCGCGAAGTGCTCGGTGCGGGGGTGGGCCAGTCGTCCGGCGGGCGCCTTGTTCTCGAAGTCGAGCAGGGCGTCGACGTCGACCGCGTCCAGGGCCCGGCGACCCCAGTCGTCGAACTCGGCGGACCAGCCGGGGACCCCGGGTCCGGTGTGTCGCAGGGCGGCGAGGTTGTGGGTGAAGAATCCGCTGCCGACGACGAGCACGCCCTCGTCGCGCAGGGGGGCCAGCTTGCGGCCGATCTCCATCAGGCGGACCGGGTCCAGGGTCGGCATGGACACCTGGAGCACCGGGACGTCCGCCTCCGGGAACATCTCGACCAGCGGTACGTAGGCACCGTGGTCGAGGCCGCGGTCCGGGATGTCCTGGACCGGGGCGCCCGGGGCGCGCAGCAGCTTGCGGACCCGTTCGGCGAGGGCGGGAGCGCCGGGGGCGTCGTAGCGGACCCGGTAGTAGTGCTCGGGGAAGCCCCAGAAGTCGTACACCAGGGGCACGGGCTCCACCGCGCCGAGGGCGAGCGGAGCCTCCTCCCAGTGGGCCGAGACCATCAGGATGGCCGTCGGTCGGGGCAGCCCGGCCGACCAGGCGGCGAGCTCGCCCGGCCACACGGGGTCGTCGGCGAGCGGGGGTGCGCCGTGGCTGAGGTAGAGGGCGGGCATCCGCCCGGGGGTCGCGCCGGTCATCGTGGTTCCTCTCCTCAGTGTGCGCCCGGCCGGCCCCGGAGGGCCCGCGCCGCTCGGTGTTCAAATTCGAACCACCGGGACTCCGAACCTACCGCGTGATTCGAATTTGAACAACTGCCGTAAGCTGTGACCATGGCAGAAACGAGATGGCTGGACGACGGCGAGATGCGGGCCTGGAAGGCCTTCCTCGCGGCCGGCGCGCTGCTGAACCGGCGCCTCGACCAGCAACTGAAAGAGGACTCGGGGCTCTCCCACGCCCAGTACGAGATCCTGGTGCGGCTCTCCGCCGCCCCCGACGGGGAACTGCGCATGACGGAGCTGGCCGACGCGCTGATCAACTCCAAGAGCGGGCTGACCTACCAGGTGGGACAGTTGGAGAAGGCCGGCCTCGTGCGCCGCCGCAGCTGCCCCTCCGACGTCCGCGGGGTCTTCGCCGTCCTCACCGACAGCGGCCGCGAACTCCTGGAGGGCGCGGCGCCCGGTCACGTCGCCGCGGTCCGCGCCCACCTGGTGGACGTGCTCACCCCCGAGCAGCTGACCGCGATCGCCGACGGCCTCGGCGAGGTCACCCGGCGCCTGCGGGCCGGTTCGGCCTGATCCGATCGGTCTCCGCGCCCCCGGCACCCCGGGACGCACCCCGCCCGACCCGGCCGGTCGACCCGCTTTTGCCCCGGAGGCAAGACGGCTTGCCCGTCAGGCAAGGTTCTGGCTCAATCGGGTCATGACCCCAGCCCCCGAGCACCCGTCCGAGCGGGCGGCGGAGGAGTCCGGTCCGGCCGCCGAGCTGCCGGAGGTGGCCCCCCAGCTGCGCGCCCTGCGCCGCCGTACCGGTCTGACCCTGGAGGCCGCGGCCGCCCGGGCCCGACTCTCCCCGGCCCACCTGTCCCGGCTGGAGACCGGCCGCCGCCAGCCTTCCCTGCCGATGCTGCTCGGACTGGCCCGCGCCTACGGTACGACGGTATCCGAACTCCTGGGCGAGGCGCTGCCCGCCGCCGACCCGGTGGTCCGGGCCGGCGGCCCGGGCGCCCGCGAGGCCGACGGCTGGACGTACTGGCAGGCCGGCTCCTCCGGCCGCGGCATGCAGGCCCTCCGCGTGCACGTGCCGCACGGCCGCGGCCAGAGCGAGCTGGTCCGCGTGCACCCGGGCGAGGAGTGGCTGTACGTGCTCAAGGGCGGGCTCAGCCTGCGGCTCGGGGACACCGAGTACCGGCTGGAGCCCGGGGACAGCGCCCACTTCGACTCGCTCACCCCGCACCGGATCGCCGCCGTGACCGGAGCCGGGGCCGACCTGCTCTTCGTCCACACTCTGCTGCAGAGCACCCTCGCCGGGCTGTGCCTGGGCGCGGGTGCCCCGCGGCCCTGACCGCGCGCACCCGCGCGCCGCACCGAGGGGAAACCACCATGGAGGAGTCCGGCCGACCGCCGACCGTCCGCGCCCGCATCGAGGCGAAGTTCCCGCGGGGGCTGGTGATCAGGCTGTTCGCGTACCTGGTCGCGGGTCACCTGTTCGCCTTCTTCGTCTACCTGCTCTTCACGCTGGGCGCCAAGAACCAGTGACGGACCGGGCCGGGGCCGCCGGCCCCGGCCCGTCCTCCTACTCCCAGTCGTCCCACGGCGGGTCGAAGTCCTCGTCGAAGGGCGGCGGCTCCTCCTCGTCCGACGGGGCCGCCCCGCCCTTCCGGCCGGCTGCCGGAGCGGCGGGCGCGGGCGCGGCGGGAGCCTCCGGGGCAGCTCCACCGGCCGCCTCCCCGAGGGCCGCCAGCACCCCTTCGCCGTACTTGGCGAGCTTGGCCTCGCCGACCCCGCCCACCGAGGACAGCTCCTCGACCGTGCCGGGCCGCAGCGTGGCGATCTCGCGCAGGGTGGCGTCGTGGAAGACCACGTACGCCGGGACCCCCTGCTCCTTGGCGGTCGCGGCCCGCCAGGCGCGCAGCGCCTCGAACAGCGGCACGGCCTCCGCGGGCAGGTCCGCGGGGATCCGGGAGGCCCGCGACCGGCCGCCGCCCTCCTTGCGGCCGCCCGCGGCCCGCGCGGGGGCCGCCTCCTTGCGGAGCGGCACGCTGCGGTTGCCGCCGAGGACCTCCCCGCTCGCGTCGGTCAGGACCAGGGTCCCGTAGTCCCCCTCCACCGCGAGGAGGCCCTGGGCCAGGAGCTGGCGGACCACCCCGCGCCACTCGGCCGTGGACAGGTCCGCGCCCACCCCGAACACCGACAGCCCGTCGTGGTCGAACTGGATGACCTTGGCGGTCTTCTTGCCCTGGAGGATGTCGATGATCTGCCCGGCCCCGAACTTCTGGCGCCGCTCCCGGGCCAGCCGCCACACCGTGGACAGCAGCTTCTGCGCCGCGACCGTGCCGTCCCAGGACTCGGCCGGCGTCAGGCAGGTGTCGCAGTTCCCGCAGGGACCCTCCGAGCTCTGCCCGAAGTAGGCGAGCAGACGGGTGCGGCGGCACTCGACCGTCTCGCACAGCGCGAGCATGGCCTCCAGGTGCGCGGCCAGGGACCGGCGGTGCGCCTCGTCCCCCTCCGAGCCGTCGATCAGCTTCCGCTGCTGGACCACGTCCTGCAGGCCGTAGGCCAGCCAGGCCGTGGCCGGCTCGCCGTCCCGGCCGGCGCGGCCGGTCTCCTGGTAGTAGCCCTCCACGGACTTGGGCAGGTCCAGGTGGGCCACGAAGCGCACGTCGGGCTTGTCGATGCCCATGCCGAAGGCGATGGTGGCGACCACCACCACGCCGTCCTCGCGGAGGAACCGGGACTGGTTCGCGGCGCGCGTGGCCGCGTCCATGCCCGCGTGGTACGGGACGGCGGCGACGCCCTGCTCGGCCAGGAAGGCGGCGGTCTTCTCCACGGAGGCCCGGGACAGGCAGTAGACC
This sequence comes from Streptomyces sp. NPDC097619, assembly GCF_040302735.1. Taxonomy (NCBI): domain Bacteria; kingdom Bacillati; phylum Actinomycetota; class Actinomycetes; order Kitasatosporales; family Streptomycetaceae; genus Streptomyces; species Streptomyces sp. NPDC097619. Next base: position 4,415 of record NZ_JBEOSD010000278.1, read on the forward strand.
ACGCCGGCGTCGCCCTCGTGCTCGGCCCGGATCAGGGCCAGCAGCTGCCGCAGCGGATTGTCCTTGGGGGCGATGCGGTACTGGATGTTGGGCCGGTCGAAGCTGGCGACGAAGTGCCGCGCCCCCTCCAGGCCGAGCCGCGCGGCGATCTCGGCGTGCGTGGCCTCGGTGGCGGTGGCCGTCAGCGCGATCCGAGGCACCTCGGGCCAGCGCTCGTGGAGCATCGACAGGGCCAGGTAGTCCGGCCGGAAGTCGTGGCCCCACTGGGCCACGCAGTGCGCCTCGTCGATCGCGAAGAGGGACACCTTCCCCTGGTCGAGCAGGCGCCGGGTGCCCTCCGAACGCAGCCGCTCCGGGGCCAGGTAGAGGAGGTCCAGCTCGCCCTCGCGGAAGGCCCGCTCCACCTCGGCCCGCTGCCAGGACTCCTGGGTGGAGTTCAGGAACCCCGCCCGCACCCCGAGGGCGGTGAGGGCGTCCACCTGGTCCTGCATCAGGGCGATCAGCGGGGAGATCACCACGCCGACGCCCTCCCGGACCAGCGCCGGGATCTGGTAGCAGAGCGACTTGCCGCCGCCCGTCGGCATCAGGACCAGGGCGTCCCCGCCGCCCACGACCTGCTCGATGATCTGCTGCTGTTCCCCGCGGAAGGAGTCGTACCCGAAGACGCGGTGGAGCACCTGCAGGGCATCGGAGGTCTCGGCGGAAGAGCCCGGAATGGTCATCCCAGAAGCCTACCGGCCGCCTCGGACAGCGGGGCCGGGATCACGCCGCCCGTCCGGGCCCCGCCCCACCGGGCCCGGACGGCGGCGCTGCCGCGATCTCCC
>NZ_JBEOSD010000279.1:0-5202 GCF_040302735.1 Streptomyces sp. NPDC097619
CGACCTGTTCTCGGTGCTGATGGGTGAGGACGTCGAGGCCCGACGCTCCTTCATCCAGCGCAACGCCAAGGACGTCCGCTTCCTCGACATCTGAGGGGCACGACGCCGTGCCGACTACTTGGTTCAGACCAATTTCGATCTGATTCGGCCAAGGCGATTGACGCGGTCCCGGCTGCTCCTCTCTGCTGGCGGTAGGGGTGCGGTCCGGGAGCCCGGTGCCGCGTTGCGGGAGGCGACGGCCTCCGCCGGGAGGGCACATGAGCGTCCATTCGACCGAGGCCGACGAGAGCTGGGAGCAGTTCGGGCGCCATCTGCGCTCCTGGCGCCGGCAGGCCGGACTGACCCAGCAGCAGCTCGGACTGCGGGTGGGCTACCACCACAGCCTCATCAGCAGGCTGGAGGCGGGGCTGCGGGAGCCTCCGGCCGGGCTGGCGCGACGGTTGGACTCCATGCTGGAGACCGGCGGGGAGCTCGCGGGGATCGTGGCCGCCCCGCGCGAGGGCGCGTACGGTCCGCAGCACGCGCCGGCGGATCCGAGGCTGTTCGCCGCGCTGCCGGGCGGCACGACGGCCGGCGGTGGCCGGGAGGTCCTGGACCCGGTGCCGTGGCCGGAGTCGCTGCCCGCCGAGGGGCTGACGTGTCCTCTGCACGGAGCGGCGGGCTGTACCGCGCCCGGCCGGGTGGAGACCGGACTCCTCCTGGACGGGCTGACCGCGCCCCTCCCCCGCCTGGCCCTGCCGCCGGGCGGGGAGACGGAACTGCTGCACGCGCTGACCGCCGCCCTCGCCTGCCTGATCCGCGGTTCCTGGCACCGGGCCACGGGGGGCGGGGCCGCCGCCGTGGAGCGGCTGCTGCGGGCCGTGGTCCGGTGGGCCGGGGCCGTCAACTCCACCGGACGGCTGCCGTACGGGCAGTTACGCATCGCCGCCCAGTACGCCCAGGTCGCGGGGCTGCTGCGGATGCGGCTGGGGCAGAGCAGCATCGGGATGGCCTGGTTCGGGCACGGCCTGGGCTGGGCGGAGGCGGTCCACGACCCCTCGGCGCGGGCCACCCTGCTGAGCGACATGTGCACCCTGGTCCGCCTCGACGAGGACGCGGCCTCCGCCATCGGCTACGCCGAGGCCATCGGCGCCGTGGACCCACGGCGCCGATGGATCGGCGCCCTGTCCCACCTGTACCAGGCGCGCGGACACGCGCTCGCCCGTGACCCGTCCGCCTGCCGCCGCCATCTCGCCCTGGCCCGGCGCGGGTTCGCGCGGCTCGGCCCCGGCGACCTGCTGGAGGCGCCCTGGCTGGGCGGCACGGAGGGACGGATGCGCCTGGAGTCGGCGGTCGGCGGGGCCCTGCGGGACCTGGCGGCGGCCACCGGGGACCGGGGCACGGCGCACCGGGCCATCGACGCCACCGCCCAGGCCCGGGCGCAGCTCCCCCCAGCCATGCACGGCACCCGGCTGCTGCTCACGCTCCGGCTGGCCGACGGCTGGGCCTGCGCCGGCGATCCGGGGGCGGCGGTGGCCCTCGCGGAGCCCGTGCTCGCCGAGGCGGTGGGCTCGGCGGAGCCGATGGTGGGATCGGAACTGCGGGGGCTGCACGGGCGGTTGTTCTCGGCCTGGGCGGAGGTCCCGGAGGTGGCGCGCTACCGGGAACGGCTGGCGGAGACCGCCCGCTGAGGCAGGGTGCGCCGAACGGAGGCCGGGGGCGATCGGGCGGAGGCCGGGGGTCCGTCGGGGGTTGTCGCCGCTTGCCAGATTTTGACAGGGCCGGACGAGGGGGCGGAAGGCATTGCTCCGGGCCCGGGGCGGTGTGAGGGTTCCGCCAGCCCGGCGGTACGACCGACCTCCTGGCGCGGACCGGCGGAGACACCGCCGCACTCCGTGCACCCACCAGGGGGCTTGTCATGCCCACATCCGCCATGCCGGGTCGCGCCTCACGACCTCTCACAAGGAGCCAGGATGTTGAGAAAGATGGTGGTGGCCGGGGTCTCCCTGGCCGTGGCCCTCGGGGGGATGGCCGCACCGGCCGCCCTCGCCGCGGCCCCCGCCGCGGCCCCCTCGCCACGGCCGGAGCCCGCGCCCGTCGCGAAGGCGGTCGCCGCCGCCGATCTGGCCGCCCGCAGCGGGCTGGACGCCCTCGCCAAGGGCCCGGACGAGCAGTACGACCGGAGCATGGTCACCCCCTGGGTGAAGGGTCTGTACTCCGTCGCCTACGAGCGGACCTACAAGGGTCTGCCCGTGGTGGGCGGCGACGCCGTGGTGCTCGCCGACGGCGAGGGCCGGGTCCGTTCGGTGCACTCCGCGACCGGGACGAAGATCTCGCTGTCCACACGGGCCCGGATCGGCGCGGCCACCGCCGTGGCCACCGGGCGGGCGCGGCTGGCCAAGCCCGAGAAGTCCGAAGCGGGGCGCCTGGTGGTGCGGGTCCGCAACGAGCGGGCCGCCCTCGCCTGGGAGACCGTGGTCACCGGGCACACGGCGACCGGCAAGCCGAGCCGCCTGCACGTGTTCGTGGACGCCCGCACCGGCAAGGTCTTGGACAGTTACGACGAGGTGCACGCGGGCACCGGCCAGAGCAAGTGGAACGGCCCCTCCCCGCTCACCATCGACACCTCCCGGTCCGGCAGCTCGTACGTGATGCGGGACACCACCCGGCCCGGCCTCCAGTGTTCGGACTACAGCGGCGGGGTGTTCACGAAGGCCACCGACACCTGGGGCACGGGCGATCCCAAGAGCCGTGAGACCGGCTGCGTCGACGCGATGTTCGCGGCGCAGAAGGAATGGGACATGCTCAAGAACTGGCTCGGGCGCAACGGGCACAACGGCAACGGCGGAAGCTGGCCGGTGCGCGTGGGCCTGAACCAGATGAACGCCTACTGGGACGGCTCCACGATCACCATCGGCTACAACAGCGCCAACGAGTGGATCGCGGGGATGGACGTGATCGGGCACGAGTTCGGGCACGGCCTGGACTCCAACACCCCGGGCGGCGCCGACCACGAGAGCGGGCTGGGCGAGGCCACCGGCGACATCATGGGCGCCCTGACCGAGGCCTACAGCAACCAGCCGGCCCCGTACGACGTGCCGGACTACACCGTCGGCGAGATGGTCAACCTCCAGGGCCGCGGCCCGATCCGCAACATGTACAACCCCGGGGCGCTCGGCGACCCCGCCTGCTACTCCGCCTCGATCCCGAGCACGGAGGAGCACAAGGCGGCGGGCCCGATGAACCACTGGTTCTACCTGCTCGCCGAGGGCTCCAACCCCGGTGGCGGCAAGCCCTCCAGCTCCACCTGCAACGGCTCCACGATCACCGGCGTCGGCATCCAGACCGCGGGCAAGGTGTTCTACGGCGCCATGCTGCTCAAGACCAGCGGCATGACGTACAAGCGCTACCGGACGGCCACCCTGACCGTGGCGAAGAACCTCGACGCGAGCTGCGGGCTGTTCAACACCACGAAGGCCGCCTGGGACGCGATCAGCGTGACCGCGCAGCCCGCCGACCCCACCTGCACGGGCCAGCAGACCGACTTCTCGCTCGCCCTGAGCCCCGCCTCGGGCAGCGTGGACCCGGGCGCCTCGGTGACGGCCGCCGTCAACACCACCACCGTGAGCGGCGGCGCCCAGCAGGTCTCGCTCACCGCCTCGGGCGCTCCGGCCGGGGTGAGCGTCTCCTTCAGCCCCTCCACCGTGACCTCCGGCACCAACGCCACGATGACGGTCTCGGCCTCGTCGGGAGCGGCCTCCGGCACCTACCCGATCACCGTCACCGGGACCGCGGGCACCAATAGCCACACCGCGCAGTACTCCCTGCGGGTCGGCGGGGGCACCGGGCCCGCCACTCCCCCGGACGTCAACGTGGCCAACGTGCAGGCCCACCTGACGCAGTTGAACACCATCGCCTCCCAGAACGGCGGCAACCGCCGCTCGACCACCGCCGGGTACCGGGCCTCGCTGGCGTACGTGAAGGGCAAGCTGCAGGCGGCGGGCTACACCGTCACCGAGCAGACCTGCACCTCCGGCTGCACCGCGGGCGCGGGCAACAACCTGATCGCCGAATGGCCCAAGGGCAACGCCAACAGCGTGTACATGTTCGGCGCACACCTGGACGGGGTCTCCGCCGGTCCCGGCATCAACGACAACGGCTCCGGCTCCGCCTCGCTCCTGGAAGCGGCCCTGGTCCTGGCCCAGAACGACCCGACCATGGACGACCGGGTCCGGTTCGCCTGGTGGACGGACGAGGAGCAGGGCCTGAACGGCTCCGCCTTCTACGCCCGGACCCTGCCGGCCGCCGAACGCACCAAGGTGAAGGCGTACTACAACTTCGACATGGTGGCCTCGACCAACGCGGGCTACTTCATCAACAACCTCAACTCCGCCGCCTCGGCGCCGATGAAGGCGTACTGGGACTCCCTGGGCCTGGCCCCGCAGGAGAACGTCGAGGGCCAGGGACGTTCGGACGACTACTCCTTCCAGCAGATCGGGATCCCCACCTCGGGCTACGCCACCGGTGCCTCGGCCGTGAAGTCCGCCTCGGAGGCGGCCAAGTGGGGCGGTACCGCGGGTCGCGCCTACGACCCCTGCTACCACTCCTCCTGCGACACCACGAGCAACATCAACGCCACCGCCCTCAACCGCAGCGCGGACGGCATCGCGTACACGATCTGGAAGACCTCGGTGGGTGACGCCCCCGCCCCGGTGGACGACTTCTCGATCAGCGCGAACCCGACCGCCGGGACGGTGGACCCGGGCGGCTCCGCCACCGTGACCGTGAACACGGCCACCACGAGCGGTTCCGCCCAGACCGTGCAACTGTCGGCCTCCGGCGCCCCGTCCGGGGTGACCGTCTCCTTCAGCCCCTCCTCGGTGACCTCGGGCCAGTCCGCCACGGCCACCGTGCAGGTGGCCGCAAGCACCGCAGGGGGGACGTACACCCTGACGGTGACCGGTACGGGCGCGGTCACGCACACCACCACCTACACCCTCACCGTGACCGGCGGGGGCGGCGGGGAGACCACCTGGAAGCTCGGCGGCACCTACGCCGCGGGCGACATCGTGACCTACCAGGGGGTCCGGTACCGGTGCATCCAGGGCCACACCGCCTACCCGGGCTGGGAGCCGCCGAACGTGCCCGCGCTGTGGGCGCGGCTCTGACGGCGGATGTCCGTCCGTCGTGACCCTCCCGGGAGGGTCACGACGGCCCGGCGGC
>NZ_JBEOSD010000280.1:0-5077 GCF_040302735.1 Streptomyces sp. NPDC097619
CCAACTACGCCGCCGCGAACGCCGCCCTCGACGCCCTCGCCGCCCGGCGCCGGGCCGCCGGGCGGCCCGCGGTCTCCCTGGCCTGGGGCCTGTGGGCCGAAGCGGGCGGCATGGGCGGCGGACTCGGCGAAGCCGACCTGGCCCGCCTCGCCCGGAGCGGCATCAAGCCCCTGCCCACCGCCCTCGGCCTGGAACTCTTCGACCGGGCCCTCGGCTCCGGCCCGGCCCTCCTGGCACCCGTCCTCCTCGACCTGCCCGCCCTGCGCGCCGCCGCCCGGGAGACCGCCCCCGCCGCCCTGCTGCGGGGCCTCGCCCCGGCCCGCACCCGCCGGGACGAGACCGCCGGACTGCCGCTCGCCGGCCGGTTCGCGAGCATTCCCGTCGCCGAACGGGAGCGCACCGTCCTGGAGTTCGTCCAACAGCAGGTCGCCGCCGTCCTCGGGCACGCCTCGCCCGGCGGCATCAGCCCGGCCCGCGCCTTCAAGGACCTCGGCTTCGACTCCCTGTCCGCCGTCGAACTCCGCAACCGCCTCAACCAGGCCAGTGGCCTCAGACTGCCGCCCACCCTGGTCTTCGACCACCCCACCGCGGCCTCCGTCGCGGAACTGCTCCTGTCCGAACTCGGCGGCGCCGACGAGGCCGCCCCCGCCCGGACCCCCGCGGAGCAGCAACTCGACCGGCTGGAAAGCCTGGTCACCACCCTGGAGGGCGCCGAGAAGGCGCACGTGGCCGACCGGCTGCGCCTCCTCCTCGACACGATCACGGGCAGCGGCGGCGCACCGCGCACCGGCGACCGCATCGAAGCGGCCAGCACCATGGACGAGGTCCTGGAGCTGCTGGACGCCGAGTTCGGCGGCGCGTAGCCATGCCCGATTCCACCACGCAACGAACAGGACCACGGGGGATGAGCACCGAAGTGAGCGACGCCCAGCAGCAGGAGAAGCTCGTCCGGTACGTCAAGCGGCTGGCCGGGGACCTCGACACCGCCCGCACCCGCCTCAAGGAGTACGAGGACCGGGCCGGAGAGCCCCTCGCCGTCGTCGGCATGAGCTGCCGCTACCCCGGCGGCGTCACCAGCCCCGAGGAGCTGTGGCAGCTCGTCGCCGAAGGCCGCATCGGCACGGCCTCCGAGTTCCCCGCCGACCGCGGCTGGGACCTCGACAACCTCTACGACCCCGACCCCGACCACACCGGCACCTCCTACACCACCGGCGGCGGGTTCCTGGACCGCGCCGACGAGTTCGACGCCGAGTTCTTCGGGATCAGCCCGCGCGAAGCCCTCGTCATGGACCCCCAGCAGCGCCTCCTCCTGGAGACCTCCTGGGAGGCCTTCGAGGACGCCGGCATCGACATCACCACCCTGCGCGGCAGCGACACCGGCGTGTTCTGCGGAGTGATGTACCAGGACTACCAGTTCGTCGCGGGCACCAGCGACCGGCGGCCCGAGGTCGAGGGCTACCTCTCCATCGCCTCCGCCGGCAGCGTGGCCTCCGGCCGCATCAGCTACACCTTCGGCTTCACCGGCCCCGCCGTCACCGTCGACACCGCCTGCTCCTCCTCGCTGGTCGCCGTGCACCAGGCCGCGCAGGCCCTCCGCGCCCGGGAGTGCTCCCTCGCCCTCGTCGGCGGCGTCACCGTCCTCGCCCGCCCCAGCATCTTCGTCGAGTTCAGCCGGCAGCGCGGGCTGTCCCCCGACGGCCGCTGCAAGGCGTACGCCGACGCCGCCGACGGGGTCGGCTGGGCCGAGGGCGCCGGACTCCTCGTCCTGGAACGCCTCTCCGACGCCCGCCGCAACGGCCACAAGGTCCTCGCCGTGATCCGCGGCTCCGCCGTCAACCAGGACGGCGCCAGCAACGGCCTCACCGCCCCCAACGGCCCCTCCCAGGAACGCGTCATCCGCCAGGCCCTCGCCGACGCGGGCCTGCGCCCCGCCGACGTGGACGCCGTGGAGGGCCACGGCACCGGCACCCCCCTCGGCGACCCCATCGAGGCCAAGGCGCTCCTCGCCACCTACGGCCGCGAGCGCGAGCACGGCCCCCTGCGCCTGGGCTCCGTCAAGTCGAACATCGGGCACACCCAGGCCGCCGCCGGCGCCGCGGGCATCATCAAGATGGTGATGGCGCTCCGCAACGACGAGCTGCCCCGCACCCTGCACGTGGACGCCCCCTCCACCAACGTGGACTGGACCGCCGGCGAGGTCAGCCTCCTCACCGAGGCCCTGCCCTGGCCCGCCGGGGACCGGCCGCGCCGCGCCGGCGTCTCCAGCTTCGGCGTCAGCGGCACCAACGCCCACGTCATCATCGAAGAGGCCCCCGCCGAGCCGTCCGCCGCGCCCGTCACCGACGGCGCCACGGCCCCGCAGGCGGAAGCGGCGCCCGCCCCGCAGGCCCCCGAGGCCCTTCCGGTGCTGCTCTCCGCCGGCTCCGAGGCCGCCCTGCGCGCCCAGGCCGACCGACTCCGCGCCCTCATGATCGCCAAGCCGGAGCTGTCCGTCCCGGACATCGCCTTCTCCTCGGCCGTCACCCGCGCCCACCTGGAGAAGCGGGCCGCCGTCGTCGCCACCGACCGCGGCGCCCTCCTCTCCGGCCTCAAGGCCCTCTCCGAGGCCGAGCCGGCCCCGCACGTCACCGAGGGCCGCGTCACCGGCGGCCGCACCGTGTTCGTCTTCCCCGGGCAGGGCGCCCAGTGGCAGGGCATGGCCGTGGACCTCCTGGAGTCCGCGCCCGTCTTCGCCGCCGAGATCGCCGCCTGCGCGAAGGCCCTCGCTCCGCACACCGACTGGGACCTCGAAGCGGTCCTCCGCGGGGCCCCCGGCGCCCCCACCCTGGACCGGGTGGACGTGGTCCAGCCCGCCCTGTTCTCCGTGATGGTCTCGCTGGCCGCCCTCTGGCAGTCGTACGGCGTCGTCCCCGAGGCCGTGCTCGGCCACTCCCAGGGCGAGATCGCCGCCGCCCACGTGGCGGGCGCCCTCAGCCTGGAGGACGCGGCCCGCGTGGTCGCCCTCCGCAGCCGCGCCATCCGTGAACACCTCGCCGGGCTCGGCGGCATGGCCTCCGTGGCCCTGCCCGTGGACCGCGTCGAGGAGCTCATCGCCCCCTGGGACGGCCGGATCTCCGTGGCCGCCGTCAACGGCCCCACCGCCGTGGTCGTCTCCGGCGAGGCCGGTGCCCTCGACGAGCTCGCCGTCGTCTGCCAGGAGACCGGGGTCCGCCTCAACCGGGTCTCCGTGGACTACGCCTCGCACTCCGCGCAGGTCGCCGCCATCGAGACCGAACTCCACGAGGTCCTCGCACCCATCGTGCCGCGCCCCGGCCGGATCCCCTTCTACTCCACCCTCCGCGAGGAGTTCACCGACACCACCGAGCTCGGCGCCGACTACTGGTACCGCAACCTCCGCGGCCAGGTCCGCTTCGAGTCCGGTGTCCGAGCCCTCCTCGACCAGGGCCTCAACTGCTTCGTCGAGGTCTCCCCGCACCCCGTCCTCAAGGTCCCCGTCGAGGAGACCGTGCAGGCCGTGGACGCCGCCGACCGGGCCGCCGTCCTCGGCTCCCTGCGCCGCGGCGAAGGCGGCTTCCCGCGCTTCGCCCGCTCCCTGGCCGAGGCCCACGGGGCCGGCGTTGCCGTGGACTGGCACACCTTCCACGCCGGTACCGGCGCCACCCGGATCGAGCTGCCCACCTACGCCTTCCAGCGGCAGCGGTACTGGATGATGCCCGGCACCACCGGCGACCCGGCCGCCGCCGGACTCGGCCGCTTCAGCCACCCCGTGCTCGCCGCCGCCGTCCGCGTCGGCGACCGCGACGAGACCCTCTTCACCGGCCGCGTCTCCCAGGACTCCCAGCCCTGGACCCAGGACCACGCCGTCTTCGGCACCGTCCTGCTGCCCGGCGCCGCCCTCGTGGAGGCCGTCCTCGCCGCCGGCGCCGAAGCGGGCGCCCCCGTCATCGACGAACTCGTCCTCCAGGCCCCGCTGGTCCTCCCCGAGGAGGGCGCCCGCCAGGTCCAGGTGATCGTCGGCGCCGAGGACGCCGACGGGCTCCGCGAGGTCGCCCTCTACTCCCGGCCCGAAGGCTCCGACGAGCCCGCCGTCCGGCACGCCCAGGGCCGCCTGACCGGCCACGCCGAACCGGCCCGCCCGCTCGGCGCCCAGTGGCCGCCCGCCGGCGCCCGACCCGTCCCCGTGGACACCCTCTACCCGCGCGCCGTGGCCGCCGGCTACGAGTACGGCCCGCTCTTCCAGGGCCTGCGCTCCGCCTGGCGGTCCGGCGAGGACCTGTACGCCGAGATCGCGCTGCCCGAGGGCGCGGGCGGCCAGGGCTTCGGCATCCACCCCGCCCTCTTCGACGCCGTCCTGCACGGCGCCCTCGTCGAGCGCGACCTCACCGCCGGCGTGGACCTGCCGTTCTCCTGGTCCGGGGTCCGGCTCGGCCGCGGTACCCCCGGTCCGCGCCTGCGGGCCCGCATCGCCCCCGGGGAGGGCTCCGCCCTCCGCATCGACGTCTTCGACGAGCAGGGCGCGCCCGTCGTCACCGTGGACGAGCTGACCGTGCGCCCCGTGGACCGGGCCGCCCTGGAAGGCGGCCCCGGCGCGGGCCAGAACGCCCTGTTCCGTCTGGACTGGACCCCCGCCGTCGGACTCGCGCCCTGGCCCTCCGCCGCGGTGGCCGTCCTCGGCGCCGGCGACGCGGCCGGAGCCCCCGGCGAGCGCTACGCCGACCTGGCGGCCCTGGAGGCGGCCGTCGCCGACGGCACCCCGGTGCCGGACGTCGTCGTCGCCCCCGCCCTCGCCGGCACCGACGGCGACGCCGCCGCCCGGGCCCGCGAGCTGACCGCCCGCACCCTGGACCTGATCCAGCGCTGGCTGGCCGCCGACTCCCTGGCCGGGGCCCGCCTGCTCTTCCTCACCCGGGACGGCGTCGCCGTCGGCGACCAGACCGCCGATCTCGCCCAGTCCCCGGTGTGGGGCCTGGTCCGCACCGCCCAGTCCGAGCACCCCGGGCGCTTCACGCTCGTCGACGGGGCCGGGGACGGCGTCAGGGCGGCCGCCGGCCGCGCCGGGGGCGGGGCCGACGGCGTC